>CAYRRL010000261.1:0-5087 GCA_964426665.1 uncultured Ferruginibacter sp.
GGCATACCACTAAGTAATCGTAAGAAATTGTGCTGCCGGATGCAAGCGTTATTTTGTTTTCATCGGGCTGAAACGAAATACATTTTTCTTTTATCCAGTCAACGCCCTTCGGGATAAAATCTTTTTCATTCCGTTCCGTATCATTAATGTCAAATGCGCCGGCACCAGCCAATGTCCAGGCAGGCTGGTAATAATGTTTTTCTGATGGCTCCACCAGCCCAATATTAAGCGATTTTTTTTGGAGCAATAAATAAGAAGCAAGCGAAAGGCCGGCATTGCCGCCGCCGATAATTAGAATTTGATAATGGTTATTCATATAGCAGCATTTAAAAATGATTGATGCTGTAAATGAATAATTATTAATGCAGGCTTTTGGTAACAAAAGTTACAGGAGCGTAATTTTATTCCTGCCGAGTATTACTGTTTTATTTTCTTCCAGTTGTTTCAGCAGCCTTGACACCACTACCCTTGCAGTGCCAAGCTCATTTGCTAATTGCTCGTGTGTCACAGTAAATGTTTTGCTATTGGTAAGATCGGATTTTTTCTTAAGCAAGAGCAAAAGGCGCTCATCCACTTTTTTAAATGCCACGGCATTAATTACCTCAAGCAGCTCTTCAAACCTTTTGTGGTACAGCCTGAAAATATAATCCAGCCATTCCGGGTATTCCTTTATAAACAATGTTACTTTATCAATTGGCAGAAAAAGTATTTCTGCATCTTCTTCCACTTCTGCTTTCACCTTGCTTGTTTCGTGGTGCATGCCCCCTAAAAAACTCATGATGCAGCTTTCGCCGGCCTTAATGTAGTATAATAAAATTTCCTTTCCATCTTCATCAGTCCGTATTACACGGATGCTTCCGTTTGTAACGATAGGTATTGCCCTTATATTGGCATTTTCGTTGAGTATCACCTCGCCTTCACGGTAATTTTTTACCATGCTGTATTCGTATAGTTTTTGCCTTAGCTCGGGCGATGTTTTGAATTCTGTGATATTGTCAATCGTTGTCATGGCGTAAATGTAATGATTATCAATGCTAATTATAAATTCCCCATTTCACAAAACAGCCTTGCAAACGCTTTTATAACCAGCCGTATCTTTGCAGCCGGAGAAAAAGACATGAGCAAAAAAGGGAAAGTTTTAATGGCCATGAGCGGCGGTATCGACAGTACCGTAGCCGCACTGATGCTTCATAAAGACGGGTATGAAGTAGTGGGCATTACTATGAAAACATGGGACTATGCTACCAGCGTTGGCACATCCGGGAAAAAAGAAACCGGCTGCTGCAACCTTGATAGTTTTAACGATGCCAGGATGGCGGCAGTGCAGCATGGCTTCCCACATTTTATATTGGACATAAGGGAAGAATTTGGCGATTTTGTAATTGAAAATTTTGTGGAGGAATATATGGCGGGCCGAACGCCTAACCCATGCGTCATGTGCAATACGCACATTAAATGGAGGGCTTTATTAAAAAGGGCCGATGCGTTGGGTTGCGATTTTATTGCAACAGGGCATTACGCACAAGTTCACCAGCATACAAATGGAAGGTATTTTATACGCAAAGGCATTGATGATACCAAAGACCAGAGCTATGTGCTGTGGGGCCTGCAACAGGATTTATTGAGCCGTACTTTATTGCCGCTTGGCACTTACCATAAAAAAGCAATACGCCAGATGGCGCATGACTTTGGCTACCCCGAATTGGCAAAGAAAAATGAGAGTTATGAAATATGTTTCGTGCCAGACAATGATTACCGTGGTTTTTTAAAACGCAATGTGGAAGGGCTGGAAGCAAAAGTGGATGGCGGCAATTTTGTTGATAAATCCGGCAAAATTTTGGGCAAGCATAAAGGCTATCCTTTTTACACGGTTGGCCAGCGGAAAGGCCTGGATATTGCTTTGGGCAAACCTGCTTTTGTAACACATATCGACCCATTACAGTTGTATTGGGCGATGAAGAAGATTTGCTGCAACATGACATGGTTGTAAGCAAACTCAACTGGATTAAATACGATGGCATTACAGATGGGATGGAGGCTGCCACGAAAATCCGTTATAAAGACAAAGGCGCTTTAAGCAACCTGTACACATACGAAAACGGCCTGAAAGTGCGTTTTTACGAAGACGTAAAGGGCATTGCCCCGGGGCAAAGTGCGGTTTTTTATGAGGGCGACGATGTGATTGGCGGCGGTATTATACAGCGGCCCCAGCAATAAAGACAAAAAACAAGCAGCTTTTTACCAAAACAGCAAGTCTGAATACTGAATCAACTTATTCTATGACAAAAAGATTCTTAACATTGGCTCTTGCAGCAATAGCTTTTTTAAGCGCCTGCAAAAAAGACCCTGAGAAATTAAATACAACACCTGTTAGCGAATACATGCCGCTTGAAGTAGGAAAGTATATTGCTTACCAATTGGATTCTTTCAAATTCAAGCCTTTTTCCCTGGATACAGTAATTGTTAGTTACCAGGCAAAATTTATTGTTGACGGGCAGGTAACAGACAACCTTGGCAGGCCTGCTTACCGCATTGTAAGGCAAATACGCAGCAACCCAACCGATGCATGGGTTAACGATAACAGTTTTACAGCAGTAGTTAGTGGCGAAAGCTTTGAATTTATTGAAAACAATATGCGGTTTTTGAAAATGGTTGGCCCAGTAAAAGATGGTTTCAACTGGAAAGGCAACAGTTACATAAATACTACTTCGCAATTCTCTGATTTTTCATACCTGAACGACTGGGATTATACTTATGACAGTACAGGGTTGCCATTAACTTTAGGTTCCAACACAATAAGCAATACTGTAAAAGTTGCCCAGCGTGACGAAGAAGTGGGCGTTTCGCCTGGCATTGACCCTTCCACTCTTTTTTATGAAAGGAATTATGGGGTGGAATATTACGCTAAAGGCATTGGGTTAGTTTACAGGAAATTCCTGCATACAAGGTACCAGGGCAACAGTGGCAACCCCTATTATGAGCCGGACAGCAAGGGGGTGACCATGACAATGATTGACCACAACTAAAAGGATATTTACAAATAAGAAATCCCCGTTGATTAACGGGGATTTCTTATTTGCGGAGACCGAGGGATTCGAACCCTCGATACGGTTTCCCGTATATACACTTTCCAGGCGTACCTCTTCAACCACTCGAGCAGGTCTCCTGCTTTTTAGGGGCAGCAAAAATACTGTTTCACTTCTTATGCCCCGAATATTTTTTCTGCATTGGCAGTGGTAACCGCAGCCACTTCTTCAATTGATATGTTTTTTGCTTCAGCAATTTTTTGCACCACATATTTCAGGTAGCTGCTTTCATTACGCTTGCCACGGAAAGGAACCGGTGTAAGGTATGGTGCATCGGTTTCTAAAACCAGGTGCTGCAATCCAATCTGTTTTAAAGTTTCCGCCAGGCCCGATTTTGGGTAAGTAACCACCCCGCCAATGCCCAGGTAAAAACCCATCGCGGCAATTTCCAATGCCTCATCCGCAGTGCCCCCAAAACAATGAAAAATACCCCTTGCTCCTTTAGGTGCATACTGCTTTACAATACGGATGGTTTCCTTCATGGCGTTACGGGTATGTATTACAATGGGCAGGCTGTATGCTAATGCCCACTCAGTTTGAATGCAGAAGGCTTCCTCCTGCTCCTTTATATAGGTTTTATCCCAATACATATCCAACCCTATCTCCCCCACGGCTGCAAACTTTCTTTTTGCAAGCCATTCCCCTACCTGCTTTAATTCATCTTTAAAATTACCCTTTACATAACAGGGGTGCAGCCCCATCATTGCTATGCACTTGCCGGGGAAACGGGCTTCAAGCCCAAGCATGGCCCCGGTGGCAGTGCTGTCAATGGCGGGCAGGTAAAACTTTTTTACCCCTTCTGCTTCAGCCCTTTCAATTACCCCGGCTATGTCTGCTGCAAATTCTTCAGCGTATAAATGGGCATGTGTATCTATCAAAACCATAGGTTCAATTCCTGCTTTTTAACCTTGCAAAAGTAGCCCTCCCATGGCTTCAACCCTTGAAAACAAGGGCATTCCCCACGAAAAAATACTTAACAAAATATTTGGATTTATCAAAATTCGAATTATCTTGCAACCAGTTTTCATAGGGTACGGATTAAAAACGGGCCAGAGTTTCTACTCCGGCCCAATTTTTTTTATACCAACAAAGCTTTGCTTATTGCACATTTTGCAGTTTATTCATTGTTATTTGTTCAAATTGGAAACCCCGGGCACAAAAATGTTCCAATACTCCCGGCAATGCATATTGCAGCCGCTCATAGGCCTTGGCACTGTCATGAAAAATTATAATCGAACCGTCGCCAGTATTCTTTAAAACATTTTTCAGGCATTTTTCTTTTGATAACTGTATATCAAAATCCCCGCTGAGCACCGTCCACATTATTGGCGCAAACGTTTGTTGCTTTATCAATTTCAACTGGAATTTAGTTGCCCTTCCGTAAGGTGGCCTGAAAAGGCGGGAGTCAATCCTCATTTTTGCCTGCGAAATATTATCCATATAAACTGCGTCATCCGATTTCCAGCCATTTAAATGGTTATACGTGTGGTTGCCAACAGCATGCCCTGCATCCAGTATTTCTTCATACAAAAAAGGGTATTCATCCACGTTTTTGCCAATGCAAAAAAAAGTGCCTTTGGCATTGTATTGTTTTAATTGCTCCAGCACAAAGGGCGTAGCCACAGGGTGCGGCCCATCGTCAAAAGTGAGGTAGATTTTTTTTTGCCCTGCCGGCATTTGCCACACACATTCCGGATAAATTTTTTTGAGCCACCAGGGTGTTTTTACAAAATACAACATGCGGCAAATTACAAATAACTGCTGTTGGGAAGGTGATGGCAGGCGTATATCTTTGCGCCATGTTTAATAAAGTAAGGGTACGGTTTGCGCCCAGCCCCACAGGCGGGCTCCATTTAGGCGGCGTACGCACAGTTTTATACAATTATTTGTTTGCCAAAAAGCATGGCGGCGATTTTATATTGAGGATAGAAGACACAGACCAAACACGCTATGTAGAAGGCGCTGAGGAATATATTTTAAAATGCCTTGAATGGTGTGGGC
>CAYRRL010000262.1:0-5073 GCA_964426665.1 uncultured Ferruginibacter sp.
TTAATGAAGTTGTGCAATGGTAAAAGAGGCGCTTGATTTTTTCATCCTTGCACCATTTGCCTTTTAATGATAAGTATGCTATACAACGAAACAGTGGGGAGTGCCCAGCGCTGTCTGTATCGTTTCCACCTTTAAAAAAATTTATTGAATAGACAAATTGCCCTGCACCAAAAAATTTTTCCCTGCTGCCAAAGTAATTTTTGCATTGGCAGCAATTGTTTGAGCTACGTTTAAAACACAGGTATTGTTTCCAGAGGGAGCAATAATAATTTCTGCACCGGCAGGCAATACAGATGGGGGCATCATATTGTTTTGCCAATTGGCAGCGTTGCTCCAGTAGCCACTGCCGGTGAATATATACGCAGTTGTTTGTGTATTGCACACAAATGGGTCGCTATTGCAGTTTCTTTGTAGGGCAATGCCCTGCATTGCCGCAAGCCTGTTTTCAAAAATTGTTTTGCTGCTGCAACTGTCCTGTAAATAGTAGCCCAAAAATGGAATGATTAAGTTTATTGTTTTTTGAAATACAACGGAAGCTGTAATAGGCGAACTATTGCACCCTGAAAAAATTTGGCCTGTGGCACAAGTGCCGTTGTTGTTGGCAAAATGGCAATGCAATGCATTGGTAATATTGACAAACGTTTTGCATGTATAAGGGATATTGCTGTACATGCGCTGCTGGTTGCTGTCCGGCACAATGCAATCGCTGCTGCCTGCAAAGATCAATGCAGGCATATTGGTTTGTAATGCTGCGGCTTTAGCAGAAGGGTTTGTTTCTGCTGCCGCAAAATTAAAAATAGCATTGATGGCGCTGTTGTAATTGGCCGATAAAAAACTGGCGCCCCCGCCCATGCTGTGCCCGCCCACGGCGCTTCTGTTTTTTACCCTGTTGTATAAAAACGAATTGGAAGAATCGTTTAATGAAATAATATAGCTGCATAAAAAAGCGATGTCCCTTCCAAATTGTTCGTGGCTTGGCGCAATGCTGTTTTCGGTTGCAGGCAGCGCAACGATGTACCCATTTTTTGCCAAACTGTCGGCCAGCCATTGATAACTGCCTGTGCCTATCACAAAGCCATGCCCGAAAACAACAACAGGGAATTTTTGTATGCCGGTTGCAACAGGCACATTATTGCCTGCTGTGTTGGCCGGGTAAAATAATTCTGTCGAAATGCTGCGGTTGCTTCTTGCAGCATCAATAAATGCCGTGCTGCGGCGCCCTGTTTCAAAAGGCTGAGCCTGCGAAGCAATAAAGGCAAACGAAAAAAATGCAATAGAAAAAAATTTCATTGAAGGGAAGATAAAGTAATTTGCTTATAATTAATATTACTGTGAAGGTATTACAACCGCTTTTTGTTTGTTGGGGCATTGCCAGCTAAATATTCTTCCCAAAACACCTCCTGGGTTTTTATTTTATCATTCAATTCATTAAGGCTTTTATTCAAGCCATCGGTATCGTATTGGTAGTTTTCCGCTTTGCTTCCCACAAGCTCCATTTTTTTATAAGCAGATTTAATAAGATTGCCCGCTGATTCAAATAATGTATTGATTTGTGTTTTTGATTGAGGCGGCATAAACTGGTTGTTTCTGTACTGTACAAATTCATTGTACAATTTTTTTGCTTTGTTCAAATCAGCCACTGCATCATTGAACAACTGCATGTTTTCTTCCTGCTGCACAATATGCACTTTCATCTGGTTGTAGCTGTGCCATGTTTTTAAATCTTCATTTTCAAAGCCGCTTTGCTGCATCCTTCTTGAGGCTGCCTGCATTTGTTGCAAAGTATCGCTTTGCAAATACGCGGCAACAGAATCTTTGTAATAAAAAACTGCGGTGGTTTTTTTTGTATTAAACCTGCCACGCTGAAAATCTTTGTGCGATACAGGGTGCTCAAGCAATTGCCACAATGGGTCGAAGGGCATATGGGTATAGATAAATTCATCCGGCGGTATCAAAAAGTAATTATAGCTATTTGTGCCCGCATCCCAGGTAGGGTCACAAAGAAACCAGGTTGAATCTGCCTGCACCGCCACCCAGCCGTGGCCATTCCAGTAATTATTGGCAGGCATGTTGGTGTAGCCTGTTACCACTGCTGACTGCACGCCGCACTTCAATAAAATGTTTGCAAACAGTGCTGCATAATTTTCGCACACGCCTTTTCTCCTTCTTAATATGGCGCTCATGTTTATTTCGGGGTCAATGCCCCAGCGGTTGAAATGCAGCATGCTGTCTTTGCTGTACTCAATATTGTTTATCATCCATGTGTAGGCAGCCCTTATTTTTTCTTTGCCCGGCTCAAAATTTTTGTTGATGTATTGCGCAATAGAAGCTGTGGCGTATGTTTCCCCTTCAGGTATTTCGAGCGCTTTCCTGTCAACATGCAAATAGTTATCCTGTGCATGGCAAAAACTAAACTGCAGGATAAATATGGCTAACAATAATTTCATTCTATAAAATTATTGTTGAAAGCCGAAAAGGAAAAACAAAAAACAGGAATAATAAAGCCGCCAAACACCAGTTTAGGCCTGTTTTTCACAGCTTATAAGAGCTTTGCGGCGTGGCAACAAATATTTTAAACAAATAGCTTTGATTCTGTAAAAGCATGTATTACTTTTATAGCACTTCTTCAATAGGCAATCCATATATTTTCCTGAAAAACGCTTCTGAGCCAGATTATTAATTTTTTCATCACGCCGAAAACATGCATTATGGAAAAAATATTTATAGTTGCAGGGATGCTCCTTGCATCATTTGCTGCACCTGCACAGGTTACACAAATCAATTCCAACAAAAGCCTTGAACCTGTTTATCCATTAACCAGTACAAAAACAATTTTGGTGTCTGGTACTGACAGTTCAATATGGGTAACCGATGGCACACTTGCAGGCACTATTCAAATATCATCTGCAATACGGTTGGAAGATGCTATGGGAAAAATATCCGGGAAATTGATTTTCAGGGGATGGGCGACAGGAACCGGCTCTGAAATCTATTCCACGGACGGCACACCAGCCGGCACTGCACTGGTAAAGGATATAACAACGGGGCCTGTTAGTTCAACGCCTTCCGATTATGCATTGCTAAATGGCATTATATATTTTACTGCCGTTACTGCAGCAGAAGGGCGGGAACTTTGGAAAACAGATGGCACTGCAGCAGGGACTGTATTGGTAAAAGACATTGTAGCTGGCCCGGTAAGCAGCAATAGCGAAGACGAGTATGAAATGGTTACCAACGGGAGTTATATTTTGTTCAGGGCAACCACTGTGGCTGATGGGCAGGAGCTTTGGAAAACAGATGGCACGCCTGGCGGCACAGCGCTTTTAAAAAATATAAATGCTGGCGCAGACTCCTCAAGCCCTCACTACTTTTTTGCATTGGGCAGCAATGTGTTGTTTATGGCTAAAAGCGCTGGTATTGGCGAAGAGCTTTGGAAAACAGACGGCACAACAGCAGGCACTATTTTGGTAAAAGATATTTATACAGGCCCGCCCTCTTGCACTTCGATAGAACTTTTCCCGGGTTTTGGCTTTCCTGTTTTTCAAGGCTTCCATGTTTTCAACAACAAACTTTATTTCAGGGCGTATAACGGTATTAGCGTTGGCCAGTTGTGGGCTACTGATGGCACAACCGCCGGTACTGTTTTAATAAAAGATATTGTGCCGGGCAATTTGGCCCCGCCATCAATTGCCGTTGCCAATGCAGTCAATCTTCCTAATAAATTCATGTTCAGCGTTTCAGACGGCGCTACTTTTTCGCAGCTATGGCAATGCGACGGCACTACAGCCGGCACCACTGTATTCAGGGATTTCTCTACTGCCAACAACGATTTCCCTGCTATATTGGTCAATTACCAGTACGACCCTAACACCGGTATTTTAACCACGCCTTTGTTCCAGGGCAATAAATTCTTTTTTATTGCTACTTCCGATGCAGAGGGAAGGGAATTGTGGGTTAGCGATGGTACATTGGCCAACACAAGGATAGTGAAAGACATAAACCCCGGCGCTGCTAACAGCAACGACTACCCCGGTTATGCTTTTACGGCGGACACATTGTATTTTTCTGCCGACAACGGCACCACAGGCAATGAATTATGGAAAACAGACGGCACAACAGGAGGGACTGTTCTAAGGGCTGATATTTATCCAGGCGCAGGCAGTTCAGACCCATTTTTGTCTTTTTTTAATGTTGATGGAAAGCTCCTCATCAGCGCCACTAACGGCGACGACCCTATAGCAAGGGACCTGTATGTGTTAGGTGCTGGCAGCGTGGTGCCGCCATCTGGCCCCTGCGTGGGCGGCAATATTTCTTATACATCCAATGTTACAGGCGCATCTTACCAATGGCAGGTAAATACGGGCAGCGGCTTTGCTATTATCACTAACAATTCAACTTATTCTGGCGCTACCACTGCTACGTTGCAAATAAACAATGCGCCGGGCAGTTATTATGGTTACCAATACCGCTGCAATGTTGCAGGGAATTTCAGTACCACCAACACACTTAAATTCATCAATACCTGGAAGGGCACAGCCAGCAACTTATGGAACAACCCGGCTAACTGGAGTTGCAATGCACTGCCTGATGCTAACACAGATGTGATTATAAATGCAGGCACGCCTGTATTGAATGTTAATGGGGTATGCAGGAGTATTGCTGTAAGCGCCGGGGCAAGTTTTACGGCCAATACAGGATTTGCGTTGCAGGTGATGCACTAAGAAGGCGCAACAGTTATAATAAACCAAGCCAAAACAGAACCTCACTGGCAAAGGTTTTTAAAACTTGTAGCTATAACCTAACCTGAAAACCTGTGTTTCGTAATAGTCGGTACTGGTTAGTTTAAAGCCAATACCATTTAATTCTTTCTTTATATTAAGCGTATTAAAAATATCGCTGGCGTTTAAAAACAATTCTCCTTTGCTTTTTTGTATTTGTTTTTTTATTCCTATGTCAACAGAAAATCTTGTACCTATTTTGCCTTGTGGTATAATGTCAGGTGCTAAATAAATGCTGGTGATTTGTATGTCTGTTTGTTTGGGTAAATGAAAAATACCATTCAGTTTTATATTG
>CAYRRL010000263.1:0-5055 GCA_964426665.1 uncultured Ferruginibacter sp.
AAAACGGAGATAGAAATTGAGTAACATCGTCAAAAATTATGGAGCGGCAAGATAAACTGTTATGATGTAAATGTAAAAAATACACAAAGAACGGCAAAGGCTTTTTTCAGCAATCGATTGATATTTCCCATGCCCTGATAAAATTTTGCTGCCGCCCTTGTATAAATGCCCGATTACCCTATTTTTGCCGAAACTTTTAGCACACATGGAATCATCTTCTAAAAAATCTACCGGGCTTTATTGGGTATTGTTTTTTGTTTCTGTAGCTGCCTTCTTCTATGTATATAAAATTGGTGGCGGTTATTGTTCCATGGTGTTGCCTTTTAACTGCACTTTCTTCGCCAAGGCATTGGATTTGATGTAATTTTTTGGGGGACGGGCATTTTACTTCATGACGGTATCGTTGTGCCAGCCGATTGCTGGAGGGCCACTTGTGCTTTATAGTTCTATTCAAGATATAAAAAGAGGCGTAAGGAAATCATACGCCTCTTTTTTATTAGAGATTGTCTTACTTTAAACTATTAATAATTGTTGTAAACTCCGACGCAACCAACGAAGCCCCCCCAACCAATCCGCCATCCACATCAGGCTGGCCAAAAATTTCTTTTGCATTAGCAGCTTTTACACTGCCGCCATATAATATGGAAACTGTTTGCGCTACTGCATCGCCATATTTTCCAGCAATCACGCTGCGGATATGATGCTGCATTTCCTGCGCCTGTGCACTGGTGGCCGTTTTACCCGTACCGATAGCCCAAATGGGTTCGTAAGCAATTATAAAATTTGTCATTTGCTCTGCAGATAAATGGAACAGGCTTTCCTTTATTTGGCTTTCTACAAACCTGTTTTGTGTGCCTGCTTCCCTTATCTCTAATGCTTCGCCGCAACAGAAGATCGATTTCAGGCCATATTCAAAACACAAGTTTATTTTATCAGCCAGCATGGCGTTGCTTTCATTAAAATATTCCCTCCGCTCGCTGTGCCCAAGCACCACATACTCAATACCGATGCTTTGCAGCATTTCAGCACTGGTTTCGCCTGTGTAAGCGCCAGATTTTTTTGAGTAACAGTTTTGTGCCGCTGCAAAAACATTCTTCTTGCCGTTCAGTTGTTCTTTTATATTGATGAGATAAGGGAATGGCACAGCAAACACAGCAATATGGTTTTCATCCAATGTTAGTGAAGACGAAAGGACATCATTTACCAATGCATTGCCTTGCGCAAGCGTTAAATTCATTTTCCAGTTAGCGGCTGCTATTTGCTTTCTCATGTTTAGTTTGATTGATTGTATAGTTGTTGTAAAATATTTTTTTCTTTGTCAGTAATTGACTGGTGCTTTAATTTTTTCCAGTTATCAATATCCTTTATTGCTTTTTCAAAATTGTATTTTTCATTGCCCCATGTAAAATTATGCATCAGCTTTGGCGGAAAACCTTCGGTAAAAATATTGCAGCATACGCCAACAACAGTACCTGTATTAAATGCTGTATTAATAGCCGATCGGCTGTAATCACCCATTATTAAACCAGCTTTTATCCCAACAGGCATAAATTCTTTAGCCGCATTGTCCCACATCTTTACTTCGCCCGCAGTGTTTTTTACATTGCTGTTGGTAGTGCCTGCGCCCAAATTGCACCATTCGCCGATTACGCTATCGCCGAGATAGCCATCATGCGCTTTATTGCTGTAGCCAATCATTACTGTATTCTTTATTTCCCCGCCTGCGCTGCAATAGGGCCCGATGGTAGTGGCGCCATACACTTTTGCGCCCATCTTTAATGTAGCGCCTTCGCACATGGCAAAAGGGCCACGGATAACACATCCCTCCATTATTGTAGCGTTCTTGCCAATGTACACTGGCCCTGTGGACGCATTGATGACAGCGCATTCCACTTCAGCCCCTTCTTCAACAAAAATATTTTCTGGCGAAATGGCTTGATTTGTCGAAGATAATTTTTGAGATTGCCTTCCATTGGTCAGGAGTTCAAAATCTTTCTTAAGCGCCCAGTCGTTCAACAAAAAAATATCCCAGGCAAATTGAATGGTTTTGCAGGCTGCGCCCTGGTTAGTTATTGAAACAAGGCCTTCGCTGTTGATTACAAATTGGGTTGCCCCAGAGGGAATTACCGAGGCATCGATTTTTACAACCTCATTTTTTGCTTCATTTAAAAGCAATCGCCATTTTTCCCTGATAGTTAAAATGCCAATCCTTATGTCTGCTGCATTTCTGGTGGCTGCAAGCGGCCACATGCTTTCTTTTACGGGGCTATCATCAAAAATTATATTCACCGGATAAAACTACGTTTTATTTATATCCAAACGCTTTGTAAGTTTCTGCAAAAAAGCTATTTTGCTGATGAGCAAAACCAACCACAGTATGCGCACGTTTTTATTCTTCTTTGCAGCAATCACATTTCTTTCCTCTTGTTCGTCTGTTGTGAAAGAAGTGCCATGCATCCCGCCGCCTAAAGCTGTGTTGTTCCGGTTTGTTTCATCATCAGGCACCGATTTGCTGAACCCTTCCCGTTCAGGCGCTTATGATACCACGAAAATAAAAATGTCAACAAACGACCTGCCGGTTGAATACAAAGTGCTGGTACGCTCAAATATTGGGAAAGACAGTTTTTTTCTTAGCAGTATCATATATGGCAACTGGGAAAATGCTACTGCATATTACATAAAATTTCCTGGCGGCGATATTGATACTATTAACACCACTCAGATAGAGACAAGCAGGGATTGTTATGAATTTGGGATTGTTTCGTTGAAATATAATGGCATTGCCCTCACTCCGGGCTTTCTTGTAAATACTATCCATGGGCCTGTTTCAGGCTATACAGTAATAAAATAAAAGCCGGGTGTTGCCCGGCTTTGTGTGAAAATTTATGATTAATCCGCTTTTGATTTTTCATTTTTCTTTGCCACCTCTTCAAGCAGTTTCAATCCAAGCAAACCGCTGATAGGGCCATTGGCACTTTCGCCGCCACCGCCAATCAATACATCCGGCATAATCTTTATTTGCTGTGCGCCGATTGACTCCATTACTTTCAATTGCGTAAAATTGTCGCCGCCCATGGCTTCCACAGATAGCTTATATGATTCGGCATTTGATTTACCAATCGCCAAAATCTTTTCTGCTTCTGCATTGCCGGTAAGCGATATTTGCTCTGCATCTGCTTTTGCAAGCAATTCAATTTTTTCCGCATCTGCTTTTGCAAGCAGCCTGATCCTTTCTGCATCGCCGCTCGCAAGCAGTTTCAGCCTGTCTGCTTCTGCGGTGGCCTGCAGGCGCACACTGTTAGCATCGCCTGTTGCTTTTTTTACGGAAGCATCTGCAATGCGCTCTGCAATTAGTACGCCCTGGTCTGCTTTCACAATTTCTTTTTGTATATCGGCAATAGCAGTTTCTTTTTCCAGGCTTTGCCTTGTTTCCTGCGCTTTCTTCTCCGTTTCGTATGTTATCTTTTGCTCTTCTGCAATCTTACGGTCTGTCAATGTCTTCATCAGGCTTTCGGGCGGTACAATATCGCCTATCAAAGTATCCACGCCGTATACATTATATTGGTCAAGCACACGGCCAATATGCTCTTTGGCACTGCTCTGCCTTTCTTTACGGCTGCCGAGGAATGCTATCACATCGCTGTCCTGTGCGCTGTTGCGGAAGTAGTTGCCAATGGTGGGTTCCAATACCTGGCTCACCAGGTTGTTCATATTGCCAAAACGGGCAATTACTTTTGGCGCTTCCGTTGTTGGGATATGAATGATCTGCGACACATCGAGGTTGAAAGGGAACCCGTCTTTGCTTCGCACTGTAATAGTTGACAAATGCTTGTCTAACTGGTGGCTTTCGCTTCTTGCGTTTGCCCAGTTCAATACAAGGTTTGTTGTAGGCACCAATTCTACTTTCATGATAAAAGGGTTCACAGGGTACTTGCCAGGCCCTAACGGCTCCGCCCACACGCCTTTTTGCCCTTTGGAAACTATATTGCCATGTTTGAATTCCACGCCACTCAAGTCAACCCCTTCAGGCCCCACATAGCTGATTACAACGCCTACATGGCCAATAGGGATCTCAGTCATTTTAACCATTTCTAATTTGGCAAACCATGGGTTCAGGAAGTAAGAGCCTGCCAGCATTACCTGTTCCTGCAGGCCTTTGTAGCCATCATTGGCCAAAAATGTATCTACGTCCTGGAATTTATTGTGCCCGGCAATGATATGGCCTGCTATCTGGCCTTCCTCGAGCGGCTTTCCCTCAAGTGTTGTTACTACCCCAACAGCGTTGTCAGGTATGTTAGCCATTTCTGTTAGTTCAATACTGAATAAAAATGTGTTGATGCGGTAAGAGCCTGGCGGGATGATAGCAGTTTGGCGCCCTTTGCGGCCCCCGTTTTTTAAAAAGGCTGCTGCATCCTGAAACGTGTCGCATTCCACTTTGCGGCCAAGCACCCGGCCAGTTTCCAGTTCCGAGCCGTCTTTTGCTAGTACAAGGCCTATCTGCCCTGTTGGTATTACGGTAAACGGCTGGAATGTTATTTCATACTGCCATATCCATTTCCAGAAGTATACACCGGGAGGCAGTGTTTGCGCTTGAAAGCCAGCTTCCCCGTCAGTAGCCACAATACGGCCTTCCGGCAATTCCTGCTTGCCAAACAGCACAAACTTTTTTGTAACAAGCCCGATGCGGTCTTCCGGCACAATAACAAGGCCAAAGAAAACCCTCAAAATAAATTTGTAAAAAATCAAAATAAATAAGGGGATGCCAATGATCAATCCCCATTTGATCAGTTCATGTGATTCCATTATATTACTGGTTTAATTGTGAAAAATAAATATTGTTATGCTTTTAGCTGATAAAAGATGTTCAGGTTTAATGAACAAAATCTTAACTGGCCGTCATGGCAAGCCAAACTAAAAGCTTAAGGCTATGCTAACCGGCCTGGCCAGTGTTGCCGCCAGAAAAGGTGCAGCAAAGGCATCATGCCTTTATCAAAAAATTTAAAAAGAAAACTGTTCTCCCGGCGGGGAGGTATTAAAATTGGTAAGAATAAAATC
>CAYRRL010000264.1:0-5002 GCA_964426665.1 uncultured Ferruginibacter sp.
CGTTGGATAAACAAATCCTGTAAGAAATTGTTTATTAATCAAAAAATAAAAAATGGAAACAGTAAAAGGGAAAAATATTTTGATAGCCGGTGCTACAGGCAGCATTGGAAGCCACACTGCAAAATTACTTGCCGGCAGCGGAGCCAATTTGTTTTTAGCAGGTAGAAATGCAGAAAAATTAATGTCAGTTGCTGCGTCTGCAAATGTGCCCGTGGAAAGAATATTTGCATTGGATGCTTCACAACCAGAACAGGTGAATACATTAAAAGAAAAATTCTTTGCCCAAATGCCATCCATTGATGTGCTGGTAAACGCAGCCGGTATTGGCATCATCAAACCGATGGATACATTAACGGAAACAGATTTTCTCCGGTCGCTCAATTATAATTTGTATGCGCCTTTTCTTTTATTAAAATCTTTTTTGCCTGCAATGAAAGAAACCAGGAAAGGGCTTATCATCAACATTCCCGGCGTATTGGGCAAAGTGCCTATGGCAGGCGCAGCAGCTTATTGTGCCAGCAAGTATGGGTTGACAGGTATGATGCAAAGCATACGGGAAGAAATAAAGCGAACCGAGATCCGCATTACCAATCTTTTTCTTGGCGGCACCGATTCTGCATTTTGGGACAATATAGATTTAAAAGTGCAGAGAGAGAAAATGGTAACGGCAGAGGAAGCGGCTAAGGCAATCTGGTTTTTGTGCCAGCAGCCAACAAGCGGTGTAATTAATGAAATGGTGCTGCAGCCCTTTAACCACCAGGCTATATAGGGGTTAGCCATTTGCAGTTTTATGGATTGCCTATATTTGGGCATATTTCTTTCTATGAGTAACGTTGCTTCTATTTCGTTTGATAATACCGAATACGCTTTTGCATATAAAAAGGATAAGGAATTAAAAAAGGCACATTTCCTTTTTTCTTCTATGGGAAAACCATGGCTGATAAACCTTGGTTTAAAAGTAACACCAGTAGCTATTAAATGGAACCTGCCTTTTACCAAGCCTGTAATACGCAATACTATTTTTCAGCAGTTTGTTGGTGGAGAAACTTTGGAAGAAACAGCCGGGGTGGCAAAGCGCCTGGGTGAATACAATGTAAAAGTGATTCTTGATTACGGCGTAGAAGGCGGCGATGACGGGGAACATGGCTTCGATCATTCCACAGAAGAATTTATCCGTGTAATAAATTATGCAGCCACACAGGCAAACATACCCTTTATGAGCATCAAGGTTACCGGTTTCAGCAGGTTTGCTTTGCTGGAAAAAATTGATGCCATGATGAACAGTGAAGAAGGCACTTTGATGAAACGCTACCTTAAATCAATTGATAAACTGAATAATGAGGAACAGGAGGAATGGCACAGGGTAAGGGTACGTATGCTGCGGATTTGTGAAACCGCTGCTGCAAAAAAGATTGGTGTGCTGGTGGATGCTGAGGAAACATGGATACAGGATCCGGTGGATGCATTGACAATGCTGATGATGGATACTTTTAACAAAAACAGGGTGGTGATTTATAACACTATTCAGCTTTACCGGCACGACAGGCTGCAATTTTTAAAACATTCTTACGAAGCCAGCGTTGAAAGGGATTTTGTATTGGGCGCAAAATTGGTACGTGGCGCTTATATGGAAAAAGAACGGAACCGGGCTATTGAGTTGGGCTATCCTTCGCCGATACAGCCAGATAAAGAAACCTGTGATAAAGATTACAATGAAGCAGTAAAATTTTCTGTTGAGCATTTAAATAAAATTGCTGTGATTGTTGCTTCACACAACGAATACAGCAACCTGCTTACTACTCAATTATTGCAGCAAAAGAACCTGCCGCTCAATCATCCCCATGTGCATTTCTCCCAATTGTACGGCATGAGCGATAACATTACTTTTAATTTAGCCAAAGCAGGATGTTCAGTAAGCAAGTATTTGCCTTTTGGGCCCATTAAAGACGTGATACCTTATTTAATGCGAAGGGCGCAGGAAAACAGCAGTGTTGCCGGGCAAACCGGCAGGGAACTTGGCTTGATTAAAAAGGAGATTAAGCGGAGAGGGGCGTAGTTTTTTACAATGCATAAATATCCTTTCCTGCCCTGAAAGTATTGCAGTGCGCTTCCACAATAACTCTTACATCGACACTATAACCGCCGCCCATTGCCACGGCACAGGGAATTTGATGTTTATATAAAGAAGAAAAAACAATTTCATCCCTTTGCCTGCAGCCATCCATTGTTATTTTCAGTTTGCCGAATTTGTCGCTCTCTAAAATATCCACGCCAGATAAAAAGAAGGCAAAATCGGGGTTTACTTTATCAATTAATTTTGACAGCGCTGATTGCAGCAGAGGCAAATACTCTTTGTCTGTTGTGCCATCTTTTAACGGAATATCCAAATCGCTTTTTTCTTTATGAAAAGGGTAGTTATGTTCCCCGTGCATGCTGAATGTAAAAACACGGTTTTCATTTTCAAATATTTTTGCGGTGCCATTGCCCTGGTGCACATCCAAATCAATAATCAGAATTTGTTTTGCCAAATTTTTCTTTAGCAAATAATTTGATGCTACAGCCATGTCATTCAGCAAACAAAAACCTTCGCCTTTATCTGCAAACGCATGGTGTGTACCGCCCGCCACATTCAGCGCAACACCATTTTCCGTTGCATAGTGGCAGCAGTCAATAGTTCCCTGCGTAATGATAAATTCCCTCAGTGTTAATTGCGGCGATTGGGGGAACCCAATATGCCTTTGTTCTTTTTCAGAAAGGGTTTGGTTGTGGAGTTTGGCAACATAATCTTTGTTATGTGCCCATAACACAATTTCATCAGTGCATGGCTTTGGCAAAAAAATATTTTCATTGGTTATCGTTCCCTCATGCAGCAACTGCTCTGGTATCAATTCATACTTCAGCATAGGGAAGCGGTGGCCTTCGGGCAAAGGATGGGAATAAATGGGTGCGTATGCTATGTGCAACTTCTTTTCCAATTAAAAAACTTTTATCAACCCGCCTTGCTCGTTTTTTTTATGATTGGCTGGCATTATGGCAAAAACATTTTCGCCACGTTTTGGTTTAATAGTGTATGTGCCGGTGAATTTGCCAAAAGCAGGCAGCACTGCATATTGCTTAGTAAAATAAAAACAGGGCAAATGCACAGATTGCTTTGCGCCGCTTGAAATACTGATTCCGGGGTGAATATGGCCACAGAAATAAAAGTTATTTTCCTTTATTTCTGTTCCCTCAATATCATGCACAAAACAAATTTTGCCTGCTTCATGGCAGCCTTCCAGCAATTCTATTCCTGCGCCGGTATACCACTGTTTGTGCAAAATATCATGGTTGCCCATTACCAATTGTATATTGAGCTGCTCAAAATCTTTTCTCCATTTCACAAACAAAGCATGCTCTTTATTGTCGTGGCTGTGAAACATGTCGCCAATCACGATCACATTTTCAGGTTTAAACTGCTGCAGCAAAGAAACAAAGCGCTGTATGTCTTCTTTGTAAACATCCTGTGGCACGGCAATACCGCTTTTGCGGAAGTGCCCTGTTTTGCCAAAATGCAAATCAGAAAGCACCAATGTTTTTTCCTCTTGCCAAAAAATACATTTGTCTGCACAAAGCAGGAAAGTATTTTCATTGATGTAGCGAGGGATGATAAGCGGCATGTGCGGCGAAGATAAAATGGAACAACTAAAAATAATTGTTCTAATAATTTGTTAAGACACAATTAGTTTTTATTTTTCAGGAAAAATAATTTTATGAGCAGCCAAACTAACGACATGCTTGACTTCAACGATGGGCCAGGAGACAAAATCCCTTCCTCTTTAATTGTACTGTCCATCCTGTCTTTTGTTGGGTGCGGCATTTCGGCTATTTCTGCATTCTGGAGTTTTGCCATGGCAAAAAAATCATACCAGGATTTACAAACAGCACAAAGCAAAATGGAGAATGCGCCTGCGTTCTTAAGAAAAATGGTAGGGCCAGAAATGCTTGAAATGGCCAGGAAAGCAATGGAAAACAGAATGCCCATTCTGTTGGTTGGGCTTGCTGGCGTGGTGCTGTGTGTATGGGGTGCACTGGAAATGAGAAAACTAAAAAAGCAAGGCTTCCTTCTTTGGGTAGCGGGGGAATTTTTCCCAGTTATTGCCAATTTCATTTTATTGGGCGCTGGTGTGCTAGCAGGGTTTGCGTTATTTGGGTTGCTTATACCAATAATTTTCCTGATTCTTTACGGCGTTAATAGAAAGCATCTTATTTACTAAATATTATTTTAAAGGCTTGCAAATCTGCAAGCCTTTATTCTTTTTCTAATTGCGCCTGCATCTTCTTAATTCTATCCTCTAATCTTTCTGAAGTAAGGTTATTTCTGTTTAACCCATCAACAAGTATTGGGAAACAAAATGGCGTAGTCCTTTCAGGGAAAGCAATAACGATATTCCCGTTGTTGATGCGGCCTAATGCATTTCTCAGGCGTACCTCTTCCATTTGCTGGTCAAATACTTCACGGTAAGCCTGTTTTAATAGAATATTATTAGGATCGTATTCTGTAAAAACATTGAATAACAAACTGGCGCTGCTTTGCAGGTGCCTTGCTTTTACATTTTCTCCCGGCATGCCCTGGAATATCAATCCGCCTATTACTGCAATATCACGGAACTTCCGTCTTGCCATTTCGGTAGAATTTACACTTTTTTGAATATCACCCAGCAAATCATCAAGCGTAAACAAGTCTTTTGCATTGGTATCATCTACAGGTATAGGCTGGTCGCTTAACAACTCAAACCCATAATCATTCATGGCAATTGAAAATGTGATAGGTGTTATTTTGCTGATGCGGTATGCAAGAATTGCAGCCATAGCTTCATGCACCAGCCTGCCTTCAAAAGGGTAAACAAATAAATGAAAGCCGTCTTTCGTTTCAATTTGTTCAATCAACAGTTCATCTTCTTTTGGTATAATGGAAAGTTGCTGTTGTAAATCAAACAAGGGCTTTAATGCAGCAATTTCCGGC
>CAYRRL010000265.1:0-1908 GCA_964426665.1 uncultured Ferruginibacter sp.
CCCTGACGATATTGAAAATATAACAGTGCTGAAAGGCGCTTCTGCATCAGCATTGTATGGCTCCCGTGGAACCAATGGCGTTATACTTGTAACAACAAAAAAAGGGAAAAAGGGGCTTGGAATTACTATTAATACAGGCTTTACCCACAGTTCGATACTCCGCAACACTTTTCCAAAGTACCAAAAAAAATACGGCGCTGGATATGGTTCATATTTCGAGACTGCTGATATGAATGGAGACGGTGTTGATGACGAAGTAGCACCAACTTATGACGACGCTTCATGGGGCACTGAATTTGACCCAACCAGATTAGTTTACCAATGGGATGCTTTTGACAAAAACTCCCCTAATTATAACAAAGCTACACCATGGGTTGCTGCTGCTAACGACCCGTCTGCTTTCTTTGAGAAGCCTATTTCATTTAACAATAGCATTTTTATTGAAACAGGAAATGATAAAGGCACCCTCGCTCTTGGTTATACCAGGAACGATGAAAAAGGCGTATTACCAAACAGCAGTATTAAAAAAGACCTCCTGAATTTTTCAGCAACATATAAAATCACTGAAAAGCTTTCTGTAAGCTCTTCTGCGAATTATTCTAAAATCACTGGCAAAGGCCGTTTTGGTACGGGTTACGATGGCGCCAATGCATTGAACCTGATGACGAACTTCAGGGAATGGTGGCAAACAAACGTGGATATAAAAGACCTTAAAAGGGCTTATGAAGCAGAGGAAAAAAATGTTACATGGAACATGAATGCCCCTCTTAATGGCGACCTTAAACCAATATATTGGGACAACCCTTATTTCACCAGGTATAAAAGCTACCAAAATGATTCAAGAGACAGGTATTTTGGAAATGTTGCTTTGAACTATAAGGTAGCAAGCTGGCTTAATGTAATGGGAAGGGTTTCAATGGACCAGTATTCGGAATTGCAACAGGAAAGAAAAGCTTTGACAAGCGTGGCTGTTCCGTTTTATACAAGGTACAACCTGAGCTTTAAGGAAATAAACTACGACCTTATGGCTACGGCTGAATGGAACTTTAAAAACGACATAGGCTTAAAAGCGTTGCTTGGCTCAAATACAAGGATTGAAAAAAGCGCTAGCGTTTTCTCTACTACCAACGGCGGTTTAGCTTTCCCGGATTTATACACAATAGCCAACTCAATAAGCACTCCTCCCCCACCTGTTGAGGGCGAATCAACTAAAAGAGTTGAAGGCGTGTTTGGTGGCGCTACGCTTACTTACAAAAACACCTATACATTAGACGCAACTTACAGGGTAGACAAATCTTCCACTTTGCCAGACGGTAACAACAGTTACTCTTATTATTCTGCTTCTGCCGGCTTTGTTTTTTCTGAATTGGCAAAAAAAGACTGGTTGTCTTATGGTAAATTAAGAGCTAGCTATGCTGTAGTTGGTAGCGATGCACCGGTTTACTATGTAAAAGATGTATATGTAAATGAAATTGATGGCAATTCTGGCCAGGCAGTTACATCTTATGATGGTAGCCCATTGTTTTCTGTAGCAGGAACAAAAAATAACCCTAACTTAAAACCAGAGCAAACAAAAAGCGCTGAGGTTGGCCTTGAAATGTCTTTCTTTAAATCAAGGCTCGGTTTTGATCTAACTTACTACAGCGCAAAAACTGTTGACCAAATATTGCCTGTAAGTGTTTCTACTGCTACTGGTTATACCAGAAGGATTGTAAACAGTGGTACCGTTCAAAACAAAGGCATTGAATTGTCTTTATATGGCACACCTGTAAAAACTAGGAACTTCCAGTGGGATGTAAACGTAAACTTTACAAGGAACAGGAATAAGGTGACTGAATTGTATACTCCAAATGGTGGCAAAGCAATTGATAATATTGTTCTTGGGTCATTCCAGGGAAGTATTACTGT
>CAYRRL010000265.1:1918-4981 GCA_964426665.1 uncultured Ferruginibacter sp.
TGGCTCAATAAGGGGCACAGATTATATCTATACAAACGGCCAGCCTACAGTTGGCTCTGATGGGAACTACTTAATTACTGATAAGAACAATATTTCTATTGGCAATGTTAACCCTGATTGGATTGGGGGTATCAATAACAAATTGTCATACAAAGGCTTCTCTTTGGCATTTTTGATTGATGCAAGAAAAGGCGGCTCAGTTTTCTCAACTGATATGTATTACGCATTAGCCGGCGGCCTATACGAAGAAACAGCAGGCAACAATGACCTTGGCAACCCATTGCGCAACCCGTTAACTAATGATGCAACAAGCGGTGGCGTTATACGCCCAGGTGTTACAGAAGATGGCAAGCCAAACACAATAAGGGCAAGCACAGAAAACTATGGCGAATTCGACAGTTATGTTTCTTCTCCTGACAAGCGTTTTGTATATGACGCAAGCTATATAAAACTACGTGAAGTGTCATTGGGATATTCATTGCCAAAGAGCATTTTCAAAGGAAGCTTTGGAAAGGCATTCAAAGGCATAGATGTTTCAGTTGTAGGGAGAAACTTAGCTATACTGCATAAAAAACTGCCTTATGCTGATCCTGAAGATGGTTTTAGCTCAGGCAACCTGCAAGGTATCCAAACAGGAAGCTACCCTGCAGTACGCAATATTGCTTTAAACGTAAAATTCAGGTTCTAAACAAAAAAACATAACTAACATATTCAGATATGAAAAAGATAATTTATCAGTTTTTTTTAGTGGGGAGTGTTGTACTGATTGGCACATCCTGCAAAAAAAATATTACTGATTTAAATACAGACCCAACATTGCCCAGCGAAATGACGTCGGCTGCATTGTTTTCTAATGCATCGGTAAATATTTCTGATTTGCTGGCAAGCACAAACGTAAATACAAACAACTTCAGGCTTTTTGCCCAGTATTGGACAGAGACCATTTATCGTGATGAAACAAGGTACAACCTTAACCAAAGAAGCATACCAGACCGCTGGTGGGCTGCTTTTTACAGGGATGTAATAAGGGATTTAGCAAGGGCATCTGAAATTGCGCCTACAGAAACGGCAACACTGTCTGCTGCCGAAATCAAAAACCGCAATGCAATTAATGAATTGCTGATTGTGTATTCTTATTACCACCTGCTTACCACTTTTGGCAATGTGCCTTATTCTGAAGCGCTTGATATTGAAAAACCAGCCCCCAAGTATGATGATGCATCAGAGGTATTTGGTAAAATCGCAGTAAGGCTGAATGATGCATTAGCTGCATTGGACAACACAGTTGGCGGCTATGGTTCTGCTGATGTTATCATGCATGACAATATTGACGGCTGGATAAAATTTGCAAACTCCCTCAAATTCAAGATGGGGATGTTGATTGTTGATTCAGACCCTTCGGCAGCACAGGCTTTGATAACATCTTCTGCGGCTAATGTGATTGCCGGAAATGATGAGAATATTCAAATGAATTATTTGTCATCGCCACCTAACACAAACCCGGTTTGGGAAGACCTTATACAAAGCGGCCGTACAGATTTTGTTGGAACAAGGTTGTTTATAGATTCGTTGAAAGCTTACAACGACCCACGCTTGTCATTATATTTTGACCCTGCTGTTAACACGGGTAGTTTTACTGGCCAGAACCCAGGCAGTAGTGCTTCTGCATTCAATAACTATTCTTTGCCATCGGCTAAAGTATCAAGCCAAACAGCACCGCATGTTTTTTTCAGCTATGCCGAAATGGAATTGTTGAAAGCTGAAGCCGTGGAAAGGGGAATCGCTGTTGGCGGTACTGCTGAAGAACACTATAACAATGCTATTGACGCCTCTATTGAGCAATGGGGAGGCAGCCCGGCAGATGCTGCGGCTTACAGGGCACAGCCATCAGTTGCTTATGCAACTGCATCAGGTGATTGGAAACAAAAAATCGGTTTGCAATCATGGTTTGCATACTATAACAGGGGTTATGACGGCTGGACTCAATACAGGCGCCTTGATTACCCTAATTTGGTTGTTCCTTTCCTTGGAGCAGTTCAACCCTTTGCAGATGGGGAAACACCCGATGTTATAAAAAGGATGACTTATCCTGTTGTTGAGCAAAACCTTAATAAGGACAATTACGATGCTGCATCTACAGCAATAGGTAAAGACTGGATTACTCAAAAACTCTGGTTCGATAAGTTCTAAACAAACTTTCTAATAGTTTAATAAACAGCCCCTGTTTTTTTCAGGGGCTGTTTTATTTTGCAACCGTCCCCATAACATTCCGGTAACCCACCCGTAACCTTTCCGTAACATTTGCTTCATGCTGCCATAACATTCACAGCTTCTCTTTGCATAAAATTTACGGCATGAAGAAAGGTTTACTTGTTATTTGTTTGCTGCTTATATCCGCACTCCCGTTACTTGCTCAAAAAGGAAAGATAGAAGGTAAAATAACCGATGAGAAAAATGGGCAGCCGCTTACCGGCGTGTCTGTAATGGTTAAAGGAAGCAATAAAGGCGTGGCTACCGATGTGGATGGCCATTATGTGATAACAGTAGATGCCGGCAAAACAACACTTGTATTTTCTTATAGCGGCATTACAAAAGAAGTAGAGGGTATTGAAACAAGCGAAGCCAAAATAACATATCAGGATGTGGTGCTTGAAAGAAAAGCAAAAACAAATGAAGAAGTGGTGGTGCGTTCCGTGTCTGCAAAAAAGGAAACCGTAGCAGCCTTAGTTACCTTTCAAAAAAACACCAATACGGTAGCATCGGTAATTTCTGCAGAAGCCATCAGGCGCTCGCCGGATAAAAATACAGGCGAGGTATTGAAAAGGGTTCCCGGAGCGTCTGTACAGGAAGGGAAATATTTAGTGATACGCGGCTTGGCCGATCGTTACAACCAATCCATGTTGAATGGCATTCTGTTAAGCAGTACAGAACCAGACAGGAAAACTTTCAGTTTTGATATTTTCCCTGCATCTGTTATTGACAATATCATAATCAACAAAGCATTTGTGCCTGAATTGCCCGGCGAATGGGCTGGCGGTTTGGTGCAGGTACAAACAAAAGATA
>CAYRRL010000266.1:0-4968 GCA_964426665.1 uncultured Ferruginibacter sp.
GTGCTGTAGCTGCCTTCCGGCACATTGTAATTCAACGGGTCGTAGCCCCAATTGTATTGCAGCTTATCCGGTTTGCTTTCATCAACAGAATTGTAATCGAAGAAAGGAAGCAAATGAATATGCGTAACACCCAATTCTTTTAAATGCGACAAACCTGTTGGCAAGCCTTCTGCGCTCTTTGTATTTTCCTCTGCCAATCCTAAGTACTTCCCTTTGTGTTCAATGCCTGAGTTTTCATGTATGCTGGCATCACGGATATGCAATTCATACACCACTGCATCTGTCGCTGCATTTGTTTTGGAGAAAGATGGGCTTTTATCGCTCTCCCACCCTGTTGGGTTTGTTTCCTGTAAATCAACCACCATTGCACGCTTGCCATTCACGCCAACAGCTTTTGCATAAGGGTCTGGTATTTCATTGCTCCATTTACCATTAATATTTACACGGAATGCATAGAACGCCCCTTTCAAATCGCCTTCAATTTGCGAATGCCATGTGCCGCTTATGCCCTTCTCCAGTTTGCCGGCTTTATATGGCTCGCCGCCATCGCCATCTTTATAAAACAACAATTCACCTGCATCTGCGGTGGGCGCCCAAATTTTAAAAACAGAAAATTCTTTTGAATATGTTAACCCTAAATCCTTTTCATAATACACCGGGTAGGTTTTATAATCTGTTTGTGAAAAGGAATGCTGCATAATGTGGAGAAAGAAAAATACAAAAAATACTTTTTTCACTTTGGTAAAATTTTATTGGTACGATTTTTCAAATACTAAATAATCCCACGGCTGCATTTCAAAATGCCTTTGCTCATTTGTATTGATAATCCCTTCCGTAAACACATTTTTAAAATGCCCGTTTACTTTTTCATCAAAAATATTACAATCTACTTTTTCATTGCTCATGTTCAGCAATACCATCACTTCATCGCTTCCATTCTTCCGCATATAAGCAAGCAAATTATTATCAGCGCTTGTGTGAATGATATGTGTTGACACAGCCGGGTCGCCGCCACGCAAAGCTGTATTACTGGCACGCAGGCTCAACAATGTTTTGTAAAAACCCTCCATTTCATATTCACCATTCCACTCTATCACATCCTTGTCAAAAAATGCCAGCCGTTTATGGTTGGGCATTTCCTGCCCGCTGTAAATAAGCGGAATGCCATTCCAGGTAAAACTATGCACCGCAAAAGCTTTGGCGGCGTAACCATACTTTTCATACTCTGTGCCGTTCCATGAATTTTCATCATGGTTGGTTGTGTACCAGAGCACTTGCTTATAATCGCCTGTTGAATGTGCGTACTGGTACAGCAATGCTTCCAGCATTTTTTTGGCGCCATTGTTTTTATAAAACTCTTCTGTCTTGTGCATCCAGGCCCAGCAATAACAGGCATCAAATGCTTCGTAATAATTTGCGTTTTCAATGCCATCGCATTCTGCCAGCCAGAACAATGTTTTTATTTTTTCCAATGCCGTTCTTGCTTCAATCCAAAAATCCAGTTGTACCCATGCCGCCAAATCGCAACGGAAACCATCAATGCCACATTCATCAACCCAAAACTGCATGGCATCAATCATTGCTTTACGCAAAGCCGGGTTGTTATAATCCAGTTCAATAATGTCATCCATGCCGCTGGCAATTTTAAAAGTGCCGTTTTCTTGTTTATAATATTCAGGGTTTGTTTTTGTCCATACATGGCCCCAGCCTGTGTGGTTAGCCACCCAGTCAATAATCACTTTAAAACCCATTTCATGTGCCAGTTGCACAAATGATTTAAAATCATCCAGCGTACCAAACTCATCGCTTACGGCTGTATAATCGCTGCAGGCATAGTAACTGCCAAGCGTGCCTTTTTTATTTTGTTGTGCAATAGGTGTGATGGGCATGAACCATAAAGTGGCCACACCCATTTCCTTCAGCCTGGGTAATTCTTTTTCAAATGCTTTTATCGTGCCTTCCTGTGTGTATTGGCGGAGGTTCACTTCGTACACATTGGTGTTGTTTATCCAGGATGCCTTTTTAAAGTCCATGTTTTAATTGGTTTGCTCAAATGTATGGCATTTTGATTGAGCCACGAATTACACAAATTGACACGAATAAATAAAAAAGAAAATATGCTGCCACAGATTACACAAATCTGCACAGATAGAGATTTCTAATCTGTGTTAATCCGTGCAATCTGTGGCAAAACATTCTTGGCAACAACCCGTAACTTTGCGGCAATGAAAAAATTTAATGTCCCCTCCATATACCGCAGCCCGCTGCTCACTGCTATTAAAAACAAGCGCAGGGATGCAGACAAAATGAAAAAAGATTTCAGCCCTACCCTGCTTGATTTTGGCAAAGTACAAATCTACCTGGCCAGGCATTTTGGTTTTTGCTATGGCGTGGAAAATGCCATTGACATCGCTTTCCGCACGGTGGAAGAAAACCCCGGCAAAAGGATTTTTTTATTAAGCGAAATGATACACAATCCACAGGTAAATGCAGGGTTGATTGAAAAAGGCGTGCAGTTTTTACAGGATACTTACGGCAAAGAAATTGTGCCCATTGATTCGCTTACAAAAGATGATGTGGTTATCATACCTGCATTTGGCACCACGCTCGCTATTGAAGAAAAATTGAATAGCATTGGCATACCGACTGAAAAATACAACACCACCTGCCCCTTTGTAGAAAAAGTGTGGAACCGCAGCGAACAGATTGCCAAAAAAGACTACAGCATTGTGGTGCATGGCAAGCCAAAGCATGAAGAAACAAGGGCCACGTTTTCCCACGCCGCATTCCATACAGCAACAGTTGTGGTGAATGATATGAAAGAAGCCATTGAATTGGGCAAATACATCACCGGCGAAAAACCGGCTGAAAATTTTTATACTGAATTTAAAGGCAGGCACAGCGAAGGCTTTGATATAAAAAAAGATTTGCAGCGCATTGGCGTGGTAAACCAAACCACCATGCTCGCCAGCGATACACAGGCTATTTCTGATTATTTAAAACAAGTAATACTGCAGCATTACCAATTGAATGATGCTACTATTGAAGAAAGGTTTGCCGACACAAGGGATACTTTATGCTATGCCACCAACGATAACCAAACTGCTGTGTACGGCATGTTGCAAACAGCAGCAGACTTAGCGGTAGTTGTAGGCGGTTACAACAGCAGCAACACTTCGCATTTGGTGGAGTTGTGCGAAGAAAAATTGCCCACTTATTTTATCAGTGCTGCGGAAAAAATTATTGGGGCGGAAGAAATCATCCATTACAACTTTCACACAAAAGAAGAAATACACAGCCAGCAATTTTTGCCAGTAAAAAATGAACCCATAAAAATTTTAATTACCAGCGGCGCCAGTTGCCCTGATGCCATTGTGGAAGAAGTGATGGAGAAAATATTGATGGTGGCTGGTGCGGAAAAGAATGTGGAAGATATGGCAGAGATCATTGCGTAGCTTTTTGTACCCGGCTGAAATGCTTTGTTGGGCTTCGGTGGCGTCGCAGCGGATAGCTATCGGATCTTGTGCTGAATAACTTTGTTGGGCTTTCATTAATACAAAAAAAATGTAGTAGTGGCTCGTGTGCCGCGAGCCATAGCTCGGGGGAATCCGAGTTCCTTCAGCCCATAACTGAAGTTGATAATTGCACTATTGCTGGTGTTTTATTCAGAAGCAAAATTTATAACCCTAGGCCCGGACTAAAGTATAATAAAGAAGGTTGCCCTGCTAATTTATTTCCCTGAATTGAATGAAATAGTATAATGAATAAGCTGGTATGCAGTGAATGAAATTATACAAGCAAGAAGCATTCTCAGTATAGTACTTAACCATGGGTGAGCAAACACTTTTTTTAACGAAACTGCTAAGTATACCAACAGTAAAAGCAAATTTATAAAAGACAATATAAGCAGTAAGATTCCATTCACTTTTAAAAGCCAAAGTACTTCCAATAAAAAAACAGAAAAGAGTATCAGAAAAAAACTTGTAAAGTGAATGGAAAAAAGCAAAGTATCATAGTATAGAAGCCCCTTTCGATAGAATATTATAAAGAGTATAAAAGCTGTTACCGGAATCATTATCAGGAAAAGCCATTTAAAAATACCGGAAACCATCAGGGTTACTTCATGGACAGTCATATGCCGGCTGATACGTAGTTTTTTATTTAAAGCATAAAAGCGGGTAAGCAAGTTATTGTTATAACCGTATTTGTTTAACCATGCCCCCACGCTATCAGGTGAAGCTTTCTTTAACTCCCTTAAATCAGCATTTGTGATTTCCGGGTTTTTCATAACCCATGAAAAGGGGGGTACAAGTATTCGATCTGTTGCACTATCTGCAGATTTGTCAAACATCTCACCAATGGTCAAATTATTTTGAATTGCTTCGGCTGAATAGGAACCAAAATAACCGGACTTTGCAAGGTTCTCTTCGAAAAGATTCATGGCCAGCAAGGCAAAAATTGAAATAAAAATAAAAAGCCTGAACGGCGGCGTGTACCTGCCACGGATGTTATTGATATAGTCGTGTGTGATTTTGCCGGGCTTTAATAATAGTATTTTAAAGGAGTATATAAACTTAGTGTCGAAATGCAAAAAACCTTCCAAAAGTTCATAACCATAATGAATTAATGGAAACCTGGGATTATGATTCTCCTGGCCACAATTGGGGCAATAATTAATATGTTCGCTGTTTGCGCTGAATTCAAATCCGCAATTTGCGCATGAATGTTGCTTTACTTTTTTCCGAGCCATATAATTTTATACAAAATATAACTAACGAATTCGTAGAGTAATAATTGGTTGCCTACGTCCGAGTATTTGTGAAGGCAGGGAATTCAATGATTGTCCAGCCTGGTACAAATGCCCTCCCGATAATTATCGGGATTAAAATATGTTGTTGAAGTTAAGAACTAAAGCTGAACATTGAACGTCGGGCCCGAACTGCTGCTTCGCCATGGTCACCTGGCACA
>CAYRRL010000267.1:0-4964 GCA_964426665.1 uncultured Ferruginibacter sp.
CAGATGTAATGATATTGCTCCTTATAACATTGTCTGAAATATTAAGCGTGGATGCTGGTGCTGTATTATAAATTGCAGTAAACCCGCCGGTACCGGCATTGGTGCAAGAAATAATATTGTTGTTTGTTATAGATAACACCCCGGTTGTGCTTGCAACCTGTATACCTTGCAAAACGCCAAATCCAGTAGTATTTAATGTGCAATTTTGAATGGTGTTTCCCACCACATTTATAGTGCCGCTGGTGGCACTTACAATGGCAATAAAGGTAGCATTGCTGGTGCTGGCTGATGCTATGGCAACAGAATTAGCAGTGGAAGTACTTCCTATCAGATTATCAGTAATACTGTAATTAGCGGTTGAAACCGGCAAGTATATCGCCTGAAAAACAAACTGCACTGTGGCAGATGTTCCTGCTATAGTTAATGAGCCAATATTATTGTTCTGGATATTTACTGTATTGGGAGATGAAGATGAAACACAAATGCCGGAGAAGGCTAATTGTATGCCTGTTACCGAACAAGATATACTAATTGAACCTGTGCCGGTTGTTGCGCCAATGATATTACCTGTAACAGTACCGATATTAGCTGCTCCGGAAGAAACATAAATACCTGAAAATATTCCCGGGGCAGTGGCACTGGTAAGATTTGAGGCACTTGTAATCGAAATATTAGCAATAACATTCCCCTGTATTGAGCTTACTGTGGCATTGCCTGCCAGTTCAATTGGGGTTATCCTGTTATCTGTTTGTGTGGTGATATAGGTTGTTGTGCCTGTACCTGTGCTGTTGGCAAAGCCTATAGTGTTGGCTGAAATAGTATGGCCGCCACCGCCAGTGATATATATTGCCCTTACAACGGCACCAAGCGTATTTACCGTTCTTGATGCAGTCTGGTAAAACCTATTGGTTGAAATTGTCCAGGCATTCACATTGGCGGTAGCAATAATAGCCGAAGAACTAACAGATGCGCTAAAATAATCTTGTATGTTATTGCCTGAAATTACAACAGCAGTGTTAGTGCCCGATTGAGATGAGTTGATTGAGTAAATTGGAAGGTTAGCGCCAGCAGGCCTTATAGTGTTTGCATTAACTGTAATAGTTGTATTAGTTCCTGTGCCTAATGTTATAATACCATCTGTTGTGCTTAAAGTAGAGCCTTCCAAAATACAGTTTTGCACTGAATCAATGGTTGCGCCGTTGTACATTCTTATTGTTGATGTGCCAGCCGTATTGGTATTGTTGCTGTTGGTAAATGTTAGCGTATTGCTCCCATCGCTCAAGCCATCAATGGTTACATTGTCTGCCCCATTCAAATCAACTAACGGTGCCGCAAGGTTGCCTGTAACAGTCCTGAAGCCAGATGGCTTTACTGTTACTTTTGTATAACTGGCAAGCCCAACGCCGCTTGCATTCAGCACAGCAGAAACCGTTTCTGTCGTATTTCCGCCAATCCAAACTGTATCCGCACCTGTGTGCGTACCTGCATTGATGGCAGCAAAGGCAGCAGCCAATGTAGCATAAGAAGCATTGTTTGCTGCGTTCGTGGCATTTACAGTTACAGGCAATACGGTGTATGAATAATTCGCTCCGGCATTATTGTTCAGGTTAAGCGTAGCCATATCATGCACGCTTTGCCCGTAAGTAACAACATCTGCATCTATTGCCGCTTTTGTACGGGTGCTGCTATATACATAATAATAAATAGTTGTGCCTGCTGCCTGAAGAGGAATGGATGCTGTGCCTGTTGCGCCAACAAAAGACAACTGCACAATAGTAGAACTGGTAAAGCCTGCATTGGTGGAATACCTTACATACACATTTTCGCCTGCCGATGGCGCTGCAGACATAGTAACGGTAATGGTTGGGCTTATCACAGCGCCAACTGTTGCAGGAGCCCTCGTTACAGAAGATATTGTTGCCGGGTTGTAAGATGTTTCCAGCACACCCATATTATTATTGGCAAAGGCATTGTTTGTAACATTAAAGGTGTAATAGTTGTTGGCTGTAACCGCAGGTAAAAAGCCGCTTTGCCCGCCAAAGGTTGTATTCCATCTTGCAGAAGCAGTGGCAGAAGCAGGGTCAATAAAAGCATCATATCCACTCACTGTTTGGCCTGCGGTATATGGGCGCCAGTTTGTAGAATAATCCTCTGACCCAACAGCGCCCCGGCAAAATTCCCATTTAATTGTTCCTGATGCAGCATTGTTTAATGCCTGTATGCGGTATTGCTTAAAACCGCCAACAGTATTTAAGTTATAAGTAACATAAGCAGGCGGCCCGGCAACTATATCAGTGCCCAGCACGGTTGGCTGTGCGTAACAAACGCCCTGCAAAGCAAAAATGAAAAAAGAAAATGCCAATGGCACTTTGAATAACCCTTTACTTAAGGCATTCTTTACAGGCTGCAATGATATTTTTGGCAGTGTAAATTTTCTTTTCATATTCAAGTATCGTTTATGTATAAAGCCCCGGAAATTACGATATAATCCAAAAAATGAATTTTCAGCCAGTATATCGTTTAGCTTTATTGGTGTCTCAACTTATTTAAACAAAAGCCGTGCTGTTATTTTTCTTTTCCCGTCAAAACCATTCCCCATCTTTTTATATGCATGGAAACTAATAACCTACCATGCCGAATCAATCAGGCCATGCTATTTTTCTTTTGGGCAGCGGAATGCAGAACAGTAAAGGTTTTCAGCAGGATAACGGGCTATTAAATATATCATTTTTATCCGGTCTAAGAAAAAAAGAAGGGCACAAATTCACCTTCTTAACCCTGAAGGGCTTAGCGTTTGTTTCAAATAAGCAGCAGGCGGGGCCTGTTTTTTATTCCGCTTTGTGGAACAAACCTTTTAAAACGGTACGAAAAAGCCACCGTGGCGCCCCCTGTAAAGCAACCGCTATGCAAAATATGTATTTTTTACACAATAACGCAAGCGCCGGTGCTCTTTTCAACAAAAAAGCCGGTGTACTGCAATGCAACACACCGGCGGGTGCTTTATAAAAGGGATTATTAATTCTTGTTGACAAACACTTTTATAACGGTTATTTTTTTATCCGGGCTGGTAATTTCCAACTGGTAATTGCCATTGTTTAATTGGCTTACTGGGGCAATTACTTTGGTAGCAGTGCCGCCTGCATGCGGCAATATTTCAGTATTAACCAACTGCCCGATGCTATTGAACAATCTTGCACTGTATTTCCCGGGGGCAGCGCTGTTTAACTGCAGTTGGATATTATTATTAGTAACGGGGTTAGGGAAAACATACATTTCCGGCGAGTTTCTTACAATTTTTACTTTAGCAATATCGCTGTAAACACTAATGCCGTCATTGCTTATGCTTTTAATGCGGTAGTAGTAATCCCCTGGTTCAGGGCTTGCTTCAAGCCACTTGTATTCCACAGGCCCATCACTGTTGCCATTTGAAGCCATTGTGCCAACCTTGCTAAAATTGCGGCCGTCAGAAGAACGCTCAATTTCGTAGTGGCTGATATTAAATTCCTCTGCCAGTTTCCAGTCAACGGCAATATCGGTGTTTTCTACAGCAGCCGATATAGCATTGTATTTAACCGAGCGTTTAAATACAAGCCTGAACCTGCCAGATGCGTAACTGCCTGCATCTGCTGTAACATCAAAATCAATAACTGTTTCCCCTTCGATATTTACTGGTGTTTTTGTTCTCAGGTATTTATCCTCAAAAAAAGCTGATAAAAACGGGTTTCTTGTTACATTATTCATGATAACCTTAAGCTGGTAATGCTTCTGTTCCATCCGGTACAACCCGTAAAAAATTGTATCGTTTTCATTTACCATTGCCCTTCTTTCCAAAGCAAGCAGCTTGCTGCCTGTTTCAATCACAATATTCTCTTTAAAATTTCCGAGCTTAAGCATATCCTCAATGTCAACCCCGTTGTTAGCGTTGTTATCCAACAATATCAAAGCACCATCAGTTACATTGGCTTGCCCCCCTGCAACTGTGTTAAGTACAACCTGTAATTTGCCTGTTGCAGCCCCTGGCAATGGCCTGAAGTAGTTGCTGGTACTGGCAGTAACCTTATCGTTTTCTGTTATCTGGAAATTGCTGCCAGCAGAAGGGAAATTCACCATAATGGCTGAACCCGATGCAATATACCTGCTGTCGTTGCTGTTGTAGTACCCGCTTGCAAAAGGTGTTGCACGGGTAAAGCTATCAACGCCATTCCAAGTAAGCGCTACAAACGCCCCCTGGGTGCCTAAGTGTGGGTCCCATATATAATAGGAAGCATTGGCAGGCCATGTCCCCGTTTTGGGGTTTGTTGTATATAGTTTATGAAAATCTATAGAAGCAGCATAAGGGTTGCCTACAACCTGAAACCCTGCAGTTGCGCCTGTTACCGTTTTGCTGCCAGTGAACAATTGCCCCCTTGGGCGGAGTGTGGTTACTGTTGGGGTTTTGAATTGACTTGTTATCTGCCCATAATTTTTCCTGTCGCCACGCACAAACAGCATCCACCCTTCCCTGCTGTTAACAGTGGTATTATTTGTATTAGCAGGTGCAGGCCATGAGCCTGCGTTAAAAAACTTAATTGATGGGTTGTTCAAATTGCCCTGGTCAAAACCACTGCCTATAGCACCGCCGGTTATTTGTGTACCCACAAAACCAGCAGGGTCAAGCGCCGTAGATGCAGCAGTGGCCGCTGGCGTGCTATAATCATGCCCATTCACGCCCGCTGCGCTGCCAAGCTCCTGCCATGCTTCTGATATGTAATGTGTGCCTACTGCATTTATTGGCACAGTTATTAATCGCCACGAACGCAATGCAGGGAAATAACGCTGTGGGTACGCAAGGCCTGTGCCGCCATAGGCAAAGGCTGCTGAGGCAACCGGGTTTAACCTTGCTGTTTTGGTAGCCGTTGACAATAAGGTAAGGTTGAAGTTTGCCAGTTGTGTTGTGGTTGTATTGCTGAGCGTTATAGACTCAC
>CAYRRL010000268.1:0-952 GCA_964426665.1 uncultured Ferruginibacter sp.
AAAACCCGTATTGAAAAAAACGGATTTAAAAGAAATCAAAACAGATATGATCTTTTATAAAATAAAAGCCTTTTTGCTGATAACTATTAAGATAGATACTGAATCTTTTAAATTGGATTTGTACGACAATGGCGAAGTGGACGGCGACAGCATTTCTGTTTTTTACAATAAGAAACTGATTTTGTCGCACAAAAGGCTTTCTGAAAAACCGCTTACCATTATGCTAAACACCCCCGATGGCGACGATATAAACGAATTGACCATGTATGCTGAAAACCTGGGCGAAATACCGCCTAATACTGCCCTGATGGTAGTAACGGACGGGGACAAAAGGTACGAAGTACGCATATCGTCTGACCTGAAAAACAGCGGCACTATACGCTTTATCCACAAGCCAAAAGACCCACAATAAACTGCCCGGCGGAGCGTTTTATACATAAGTTTAAAACCATACTCCGTGAAAAAAACTCTACTCCTTTTGACAGCCATACTGGCAATTGTTTTTACAGCGGCTATAAGCGGTTGCGCTAAAAAAGGCATTGTTGACCCCGTAACGCTTGACAAAGCTTCAGGCAAATGGAGCATCAATGCAGTGAGGTACCAGGTTTACAATGGTTCCACCACGCCGAAAGACAGCACCATTCCCTGGCGCCCCAACCCCGAAAATTTTGTTTTGTTCGATGGTATTTCATCAATGCAGTATTGCTTTAACAGCCGGTCTGTATCTGATGGCGAATACTCATTCATCGGCAGCGACTCTATATTATTGAGGATGGATCATCAAACCACAAGGTGGAAGATATTGTTGCTCACTGGGACGAATTTCAACATTCAGTCAACATCGTCTAACAACCCGGCTTTCCCCGGCGCAACAGTAGTAACCTTCCAGGGCTTTGTGCGCTGATTTAATCCCTACCCCTCAAAAGAAAAGTACCCGGTAGATATACAGGGT
>CAYRRL010000268.1:962-4953 GCA_964426665.1 uncultured Ferruginibacter sp.
TGCCATCAAAATTTAAAATTGTATGTAACAGCAGGTATAATGGGGAAAATGCTTACCTGCTTTGCCTGTATACTAAGGTTGTTGCCGTTTATTTAGCCTTCCTGGTCAAAATAAATAAAGTAAGGGTTTTGCCGGCTGTAGGCATTGTAAATGCTGAACACCCACTCAGTATACCACTTCTTTCTGGTGTCGTTTTTCTTTGGCGAATAAATAGCAGATAAATCAAGCCTGTGGTAAGCAGGCAGGCGGTATTCATTTATGCGGCTGTACTCCTGCGTTAGTATGCCGTTGGTAAAATAAAAACGCACCGGCAGGCTCGCTGCATTGCCGCTGCCATATACAAATGTTGCTGATAATTTCCAGCGCTTATTTAACTGGTACAAAGCAACTGCACTCATATCATTCCTCCGGTCGTATTTTGCCGGGTACTTTTCGCCATAGTTCAGGCCCGGGAACTTTCGCCACACCCAGCCAATAGTATACCCAATCCAGCCGGTAAGCCGGCCCCTCGTTTTGTTCACAAAAAATTCTGCGCCATAGCTCCACCCCTTTCCAAATACAAAAGAATTTTCTGTGTCTTCAAGCGTATTGGGCGTATAGCCTTCCTTGTACTCTATCTGGTTTTGCATGGTTTTGTAATACAGCTCTACAGATGTTTCGTACATATTGTCTTTAAAATTTTTGTACAGGCCTGCGGCATACAGCCAGCTTTTTTGGGGCTGCACTATAAAAGTGCTTGGCACCCATAAATCAGTAGGCAAAGTAGTGCCGGCATTGCTTACCAAATGTGTGTATTGCATGTTGCGGCTTACAGATGCTTTTACAGAAGTTTCATCAGTAAGTGCGTAGCGTATAGTAAGCCTTGGCTCAAAACCTCCATACAATTTTACCGTTTCGCCATTTTTAAAAACAATGCTGTCGGTACGGTTAAGGTCAGCGTCAGTTGTATAAATTTTGTATTCGCCAACCTGCCTGAACCAACTGTAGCGCATGCCGGCATTTATTTTCAGCTTGTCGTTTATTTCCCAATCATCCTGAAAATACAGGGCGCCTTCATGCGCTTTTTTTACTTGGGCATTCAATGGCTTAAACTCCACGCTATCCTGATTGCCGGTTACTACTGAAGGAGTGTAACGGTGAAATGTGAAGGCGCCCCCAAACTTTACTTTATGCCCTGTAAATGGGTACAAGTCAAAGTCCTGCTTAAAGTTCAAATCCTGTATGCCCGAAGACAACTTTACATTAAAATTGCTTTGTGTTGCCCTGAAACTGAAGTTGTATTTGTTAAACACTACTGTGCTGTTGCCAAACAAACGCTTATTAAAAACATGATTATAACGCAGTGTGGCGGTTGCATTGCCCCAGGGTATATTTACATCAAGGCTGCGTTTGCCATTTACAAAATCAAATACATCCCTTCCAAAATAGCCACTTATATACAACCGGTCTTTCTCCGAAAACTTATAATTCATTTTGGCATTAAGGTCGTAGAAATAATATCCTGAGCCATAATATTCGCTTTTCCTGGGAACAGCAGGTTTAGCAAGCACATCAACGTATGTCCTTCTTGCAGAAATAATAAAAGATGATTTGTCTTTTTTTAATGGCCCTTGTATAGAAAACCTGGATGCAATTAACCCAATGCCGCCATCCAGCTGCAGTTTTTTATCATTGCCTTCCTTCATAGCAATATCCAATACACTGCTAAGCCTGCCGCCATACTGTGCAGGCATACCGCCTTTTATGAGCGACACGTTTTTTATTGCATCAGCATTAAAAATAGAGAAGAAACCAAAAAGATGGCCAGCGTTATATACAATAGCATCATCAAGCAAAATTAAATTCTGGTCGGGCCCGCCGCCACGCACATATATACCGGCGCTGCCTTCCCCTGCATTGCGTACGCCTGGCAGCAACTGTATTGTTTTTATCAAATCCACTTCACCTAAAAATGCAGGTATTGCTTTTATCTGTTCAATGGGCAGTACAAACTTCCCCATCTGTGCATTCTTTACATTCACATCCCTTTTTTTGGAGGTAATAACCACTTCCTCCATCACAGTTCGGGCAGATAGTTCAAAATTCAGTTGCTTGTCCTCAGAAAGGCGTATATCAATAGACGATGACTGAAAGCCGGCATAAGAACATACCAAAGTATAATCCCCTTCATTAAGAGTGAGCGAATAAAACCCGAATTGATTGGTGCTTACGCCTTTTGTTTGGCCCTTTACCAAAATAGTGGCGCCAATCATGGTTTCGCCATTGCGGGCATCTTTTGCATAGCCGCTTACGGTGAATCTTTTTTGCCCCAATGAAATAATGGGCAACATAAGCAGTACGGATATTATAAAACGGGTTGGCATCGCAAATAAAGAAAATCGCTTCGGAGGGTTTTAAAATTTTACTAATAAATAATTTTATTGAGCCTTGATGCTGTCCTGCGTTTCGCCGCAATGCAGCATGCCTGATTTATAAACCGGGTGGCTTTTGCCCAGATAGGGGTTCATTATCTCGGGCTTGTCGCTTATCCAGTTGGCCCTCGAACCTTCTTCGAAAGGCATTTCGCATAACTGCCAGTACAAAGTTTTGCCATTGTAATGCACTGCTTTTACAAATGGGTAAAGGTTGTTGCTCAAATCGCTGAAGTCGTGCCGCATGTCGGTAATAGTTTGCGAGCGCCCCATATTTTCTGCATTGGCCTTTATATCGTTTACAATGGAAGCGGCTGTTTCAAAAATACCGGTCGTATCCTTTTTTAATTCGTCAAGGCTCAGCCTGTTTACAAGCGCTATCAAAGAACCTGCAGCAACTTTTGCTTTCAGGCTGTCTGCATCCACAAAAGCATCCCTGATAGCCCCGTATGCATCCAATAAAGAATCAACATTTTTGTTGAAGCCCTGCGAATGGGATTTTACTGCAATTGGTTGTTGCTTTGGCCCCTCCGGCACATCATCTTTTTTAAATACAAAGTGGTACAATGCAAACGCAATGGCCGCAAGCGCTAATATGAAAAGGATTTTTTTCATGCTGTTTAAAAATTTTGGCAAAGCTACATGATAACAGCCAATTGAAGGAATAGTTTGCTGTTTCAGTTACTTTTGCGGCAGTTTGGCTAATGGTTAATGGCCAATAAGCAATAAACCATAGACATGGGATTAAAAAAACAAACAACATGCTTCTCGGATTACAAAATGTAACATTTGAATTTGGTGCAAGGACTATTGTGGAAGATGCTACCTGGCACATACAGCCCAACGAACGGATTGGGCTGATTGGGTACAATGGCACAGGCAAATCAACTTTATTAAAAGTATTGACAAGGCAATACCTGCCCAGCAAAGGCACAGTGGAGCAAGGCAGGGAAACAACCATCGGTTTCCTTCACCAGGATTTATTGAGTTTTGATACTAACGACTCTGTAGTGGAAGTTGCTATGGGCGCTTTTGAAAGGGTAAAGCAATTGGAAAAAGAAATTGAAGAGCTTGGAGTGGAATTAGAAAAAACGGGGGACGAAACTTTAGCAATAAAGTATGCCGACTTACTGCATGAAATGGAAGTGCTTGATGGCTACAGCATCCACCACAAAACTGAAGAAGTATTGCAAGGGCTTGGCTTTAGCAATGAAAGCCTTACTAAACCTTACAAATTATTCAGTGGCGGCTGGCGCATGAGAGTGCTGTTGGCAAAAATGATTTTGATGAAGCCGGATGTGCTGCTGCTGGACGAGCCTACCAACCACCTGGATATGCCAAGCATTGAATGGCTGGAGAAATATTTGGTGCACTACCAGGGTGCTGTAGTTGTAGTAAGCCATGACCGCTATTTCCTCGACCGTATGGTAAACAAAATTGTAGAGCTGTACCAGCAGCAACTGCATTTTTATACCGGCAACTATTCATACTACGAAACAGAAAAGGCGCTGCGGATTGACATACAACAAAAGGCTTATGAAAACCAGCAGGATTATATAAGGCAGCAGGAAAGAGTGGTT
>CAYRRL010000269.1:0-4949 GCA_964426665.1 uncultured Ferruginibacter sp.
ACAGGCGGCTACTTAGAAGATTTGTGTTATACACCAAAGTTTTTAAAATCATTAGTAGCAGTTCAAGGTGGTTCTATTGGCGAAGTGATATGGACAAAGAGCAGGGAAACACATCCCGGCCCACACAGCGATTGGTTTTGGGATAAAGAAAAAGCAGGTGGTGGCGCTATCATTGATTTAGGTTGCCATTGTGTGGAGATAAGCAGAAACTTCATTGGGAAAAACATAAAACCAGTTGAAGTAATGTGCTGGGCAGATACAAGGATGCATCCGATAGATGCAGAAGATAATGCTGTTGGATTAGTAAAATATGCTAATGGCGCTATCGGGCAGTTTGAAGTAAGCTGGAGTTTTCGTGGCGGAATGGATTTAAGAGATGAAGTGATGGGTACCGAAGGAACAATCTGGGCAAATAATTTTTTACGTACCGGTTTTGAAATGTATTCAACCGGGAAAGGCGTAAACTATGTTGCAGAAAAAGCAGAGAGTAACAGCGGCTGGTTGTTCCCTGTTGGCGATGAAGTGCATGAATTGGGTTACAACCACATGTTTACCGATATGTTTGATGCAATTGAAAACAATAAACAACCTGCAGAAACATTTTATGATGGCTACATTGTAAATGCCATTTTAGATGCAGCTTATAAATCTGCCAAAACAAAACAATGGGAACCTGTTATTATTGATGACTGGCGTGGTAGTAATGAAACCGCCATCAAACATGAGTTGACGAACTATGATGATAACTATTATTTGATTAAAGAAGAAATACTGCCATCAGGCGAAAAGAAAACAATTGTAAAGCATAAGCAAACTGGTTCAATAGAAAAGCGATGAATGCAATAATAACCAAAAGAAATTTTAATGTGCCGGTAGAATTGCTGTTTAAAGCGTTCTCACAACCAGAGCATATAAAACAGTGGTGGGGCCCCGATGGTTTCACTAACACATTTTATGAATTTGATTTTCGGAGTGGTGGCAAGTGGCAGTTCACCATGCACGGGCCAGATGGAAAGGGTTATGAAAATGAAATCGAATTTGAAATGATTAAAGAAAATGAATTGGTATTAATCCACCACATATCAAAACCAGAATACCGGTCTGCATATAAATTTTCAACTAATGAAAATAACACATCATCATTACTATGGGAAATGGAGTTTATAGAAGAAAAAGCGTATGATGCGTTGAAAGATATAATTCCCGGAAAGAATGAAGAAAACTTAAACCGTCTTGAGAAAGAATTAGAAAAAATGAGATAATGCTGTTAAGTAAAAACATTGTAATTATCGGGGGCACTACAGGCATTGGCTTGTCTGCCGCCAAAGCATTTATTGCTAATGGAGCTAAAGTAATTGTTGTAGGCAGAAATGCTGACAGTGCTGAAGCTGCAAAAAAAATATTGGGTAAAAACGCAATGTCTTTGTCAGCCGATGCGGTACATGAAAACACTGCAGTACAGGCAATAGATATTTGCATCAACAACTTCGGAAGTTTTGATGGCTTGTATCATGTGGCTGGCGGCAGCGGCAGAAGAATGGGTGATGGGCCATTGCATGAACTGACATTAGATGGATGGAACAAAACAATGGAGTTAAATCTTACTTCGCTGATGCTTTCAAACAAAGCAGCAGTAAATAAATTTTTAGAATTAAACAAAGCAGGTACTATTTTAAACATGGGTTCGGTACTGGGTTATTCTCCATCACCCAAACATTTTGTAACGCATGCTTATGCTGCAGCGAAAGCAGCCGTTATTGGTTTTACAAAATCCATTGCCGCTTATTATGCACAGGATAATATCAGGATAAATGTAATTGCACCAGCATTGGTGGAAACGCCAATGGCGCAAAGAGCGGCAAAGGATGAAATCATTTTGTCTTTTATAAAAACAAAACAACCTTTAGATGGCGGACGTATTGGACACCCTGAAGATTTAGACGGCCTGGCGCTTTATTTTATGAGTGATTTATCAAAATTTACGACAGGGCAATGTGTGGCCGTGGATGGTGGATGGTCAATTAGTGAAGGGCAATATTAAGTATGAGTTATTATATCGGCATAGATTTAGGCGGCACAAGAATTAAAGGTGTTGCTATTGATGCAGATGGAAATATCCTGCACCAAACTTATACACCCACAAATGACGGTGAAGGAGAAGAATGGAAAGCTGCCATTGCTAAAACTGTAAGAGATTTAAAACAAAAATTAAACACAAGTAAAATCACAGTCGGCATTTCCGCTCCCGGGCTTCCCAATAAAGAAAATACTGCTATTGGTTTTATGCCGGGAAGATTGGAAGGACTGGAAAATTTTCTATGGAGTAGTTATTTGCAACATACCTGTTATGTTTTAAATGACGGCGTGGCGGCATTGGTGGCAGAAGCAAAAACAGGTGCTGCTAAAGAAAGTGTAAATGCAATAATGGTAACATTGGGCACAGGTGTAGGAGGTGCATTGCTTATCAATAAGCAGGCATACCAGGGCTCGTATAATAAAGCAGGGCATATTGGCCACACCGTTGTTAATTGCGATGGTGATTGTGATGTGACCGGAATGCCCGGAAGCCTGGAAGAATGTATTGGCAATTGCACTGTTGAAAAAAGAAGTAAAGGAAAATATACTTCAACAAAAGAGCTGATTGATGCATACAGGCTGGGTGATGAAAATGCAAATGATATCTGGATGACATCAATAAAACATTTGGCGCTGGCGCTGGCCTCGGCAAGTAATTTTATTTCGCCTGATACAATTGTTATTGGCGGCGGCATTGCAGAAGCAAACGATGCATTGTTTGTACCACTCAATGAATGGTTTGATAAATTTGAATGGCAGCCCGGTGGTGTCCGTCCGCAAATTGTAAAAGCAATGCATGCAGATTTAGCTGGTGCAATAGGCGCTGCTTGTTTTGCAAAAGAAAAATTTAACGAAGCAAATAAATAAAACATGAACGTAGTTGAACAATACATCAGTAAAGGAAAAACCATCGCAGATAAAATATTATTGCAGCAGGATAAAATTGAACAGGCTGCACAGTTATTTTCTCAAAGTATTTTAAAAGGAAGAATGGTGCATGTATTTGGAAGTGGGCACAGCCGTATAATGGTGGAAGAAATGTGGCCGAGGTATGGCTCCTTTCCTGGCTTTAATCCAATTGTTGAACTCTCTTTGTCATTTCACAATTTGGTGGTTGGGGCCAACGGCCAGCGGCAGGCCATGTTTTTGGAAAATGTACCCGGCTTTGCAGCACGAATACTCCGCAACTTTGATTTAAAAGAAACAGATACTGCTTTAGTGATTTCATCCAGCGGCTGTAATGTGGTGCCGATAGAAATGGCAGAAATTTTTCAGCAGCATAAAATAAAAGTAGTAGCTGTAATTACAAGTGAACATTTAAAGGCAAGTACCAGTAAGAGATCTGACGGAAAAAAATTATCTGATTTTGCGGATATAATTATTGATACTGCAGCGCCTGCCGGTGACTCTATGATTTATGTTGATGGACTGGAAACACCCGTAGCACCCGGCTCTACACTGGGCGGTGTATTGATAATAAATTCTATCAAAGCAAGAATAGCGGAGTTGCTCACAGTAGCCGGGCATCCACCAAAAGTACTTACAGCAGGATGTGTTGTTGGTAATGCAAAAGCAACAGAGCTATTTGAAGCGGCTTATGATGAACATGCACATCGTATGGCAAAGTTGTATGAACAGTTGGGTTATGAGAGTTATGTTTCTAAATAAAAGATTAACCACATAGGCACAATAGAAACATAGGTACACATAGAAAACCTATGTGCAACTATTTACCTATGATTCTATGTGTTGAAGAAATGAATTAACATGCAAAGCAATTTTGTAAAAGAATTATTGACCCGTTATAAATCAGGCTACAGCCTTGAGCAACCTTTTTATTTAAGTGAAGAAGTATTTGCTGCTGAATGGAAAAGCATTTTTCAAAAACAATGGTTGTATGCAGGCAATATGGCACAGATACCCAAGGCGGGAGATTATTTTTTATATAAACTGCAGCAGGATGCAATCATCATCATTCGTGGAAGCAATGGCGAAGTGCATGCACACTACAACACCTGCACACATCGTGGTTCTGCTATTTGCTTAAATGAAAAGGGTAATGCATCAAAACTGATTTGTCCTTATCACCAATGGGTGTTTGATAAAGATGGTACATTATTGAATGCACGAATGATGCCTGATGATTTTTGCAAGGAAGAATATAACCTGCGTTCTGTGCATGTAAAGAATGTGGAAGGATTAATTTTTATCAGCCTTGCTGAAACAGCGCCTTCATTTGATGCGATTGAAAAAAGTTTATCACCTTATTTACAGCCATACAAAATCAATGAAGCAAAAGTTGCCAGTATTAAGCATTACACATTAAGAGCCAACTGGAAATTAGTGGCAGAAAATTTCCGTGAATGTTATCATTGCGGCGGAGCACATCCTGAATATTGCAGTGCAGTGATTGGCGCTAATTTGAGAGAAGATACAAATGAACTTACTTTATCAAAGCAAAAGATTTGGAATGAAAACGGATTAGAAACAGGATTAATAGAAGTAACACCCGGTACAACCACATACGCCATTCGTTATCCACTTCGTCCCGGTATTGAAAGCTATAGCGTGGATGGAAAAAGAATTTCTATACCAATGGGTAATCATAAAAATCATGATGCAGGTGTTGTGGGTTTGGTAAACTATCCCAATTTCTGGATGGATGCAGTGAGCGATTATATATGGACGATGAGGGTAACACCCGTAAATGCTTCTACAACTGATGTGGAATTTTGCTGGCTCGTTGATAAAAATGCAGAGGAAGGAAAAGATTATGATGTAAACCGTTTAACTCAATTTTGGGAAGTGACAGGAGAACAGGACGGAACACTTTGTGAAAATAATTTTCGTGGCATTGAAACACATGGCTACCG
>CAYRRL010000270.1:0-4946 GCA_964426665.1 uncultured Ferruginibacter sp.
GGGCCAGGATAAAAATCCAGCCCCGCTTTAAATCCAATATCCTATGAAAAACCTGAGGCGAAGCTATGGCATGAGTACAATGTTGCATATACCCTATTTGGGGTATTTTTTAGATAAAAGATTAACCGGCCCGGCCTTCGGCACCGGCCCGGCACGAAAAAACCCCGTCCTAAAACGGGGCTTAATCTTCGTCTGTCGTGCCTAACAATTAAAGTTTTCCTGCTGGCAGTTCCCACTGCCAGGCAGCCGCAATCAACTATTGATAATTGCAGATAGGGATAAATATTTTTTTGATGGCGAGTAAATAAACATGCAACTGCCATCTTTAATTACATCAATAATTTTTTTGCTGAGCGCTGCCGGTACTGCAGGGCAGCCGTGGCTCCTGCCGAGGTAGCCATTTTGGTTTATAAAATTTTCGCTTACATAATTGGCCCCATGTACAACCACGGCTCTTCTATATGCATTATCATTGAACCCTTTTTCGCAGCCATTCAACCTTAATGAAATGCCATGCTTGCCATTGTACACATTGCCTGTGGTATAAAAGCCCAGGCTGCTGGCAAAAGAAGAGGCAGCGTTGGAAAAATTACTGGCGAATTCCTTTCCCGAATTGCGGCCGTGTGCCACCAGTGTTTTAAAAAGTATTTCGCCTGTTGCTGTATTCAATACGTACAACCGTTTTTCGGAAGAAGGCTTGCTGAAGTCGATAATAGTGATAATGCCTTTGTTGGCAATCTTGTTGATGCCGTTCAGGTATTCGTAGCCCTTCATGGCATAACTAAACAAATCCATAGAAATACCCTGGCTGGACAGTTGCCAGGCCATGTATTTTTCAGTAATAGCAGTGGAAACCCCTTTTTCGGAGGAAACTTTTGATATGCTGGCATTGCCTTTTTTGGTGATAAGGCCACCGGGAAGGCTGGTTGTTGAAAGCAATAAAGAAACTGCCACAAATGGCATCCGGACAAGGGATAGCATCAATTCTTTTCTTTGGTTTTTCAGTAAGCAGCTTTGTGGCTGCTGGATATACTCTATTAGCGAAAATCTTGTGTGATTATTGCCACAATGCCCCAAAAAATTTTATTGTGTTGCAAACGGATATTTTTCTTACTTTGAAAGACAATATTTTACTTCGGTTGCCTGCCACAACAACAACTATTTTAAACGAAGTAATTAATGCACCTTTCACCAAGAGAAACTGAAAAATTATTGCTTTTTTTAGCCGGGGAACTGGCGGAAAAACGCAAGGCAAGAGGCTTAAAACTAAATTACCCCGAAGCCATAGCACTTATCAGCAGCCGCCTGCAGGAAGCAGCACGGGACGGCAAAACTGTTGCGGAATTAATGCAATACGGCACCACCATCTTAACGCATAATGATGTAATGGAAGGCATCCCTGAAATGATTCATGAAATACAGATAGAAGCTACATTCCCCGATGGGACAAAATTGGTTACTGTACACGAACCTATTAAATAAATTATTTTGAATGTTGAATGCTAAATTTTAAATGCGTTTCGTTCAACATTCAAAATTTGTCATTCAAAATAATATCTATGATTCCCGGAGAATACATAACAGCCAAAGGCAGCATCAAAATAAATGAAGGAAGAAAAACAGTAAAACTGGCTGTAGTAAATATGGGCGACAGGCCAGTGCAGGTGGGCAGCCATTTCCACTTTTTTGAAATCAACAAGCAAATGAGCTTCGACAGGGAGAAATCCTTTGGCATGCGGCTGGATATTGCAGCAGGCACTGCTGTACGCTTTGAGCCGGGCGAAGAAACAGAAGTGCAATTGGTAGAATTTGGCGGAAAGAAAAAAATTACCGGCTTTAATAACCTGGTTGATGGAAAGATAAATAAGGAAACAAAAGCAAAGGCAGTGAAAAAAGCTTACCAGAAGAAATTTAAAAACAGCAACGATGAGTAAGAATATAAGAAGAGCAAACTATGCTAAAATGTATGGGCCCACAACCGGCGATAAAGTAAGGCTGGGCGACACAGAGCTGTTTATAGAAATAGAACAGGACTATACTGTGTATGGTGACGAAGCAAAATTTGGCGGCGGCAAAACCATCCGTGACGGCATGGCACAATCGGCTACTGCTACACGTAAAGAAGGCGTGCTGGATTTTGTAATAACAAGTGTAATGATAATTGACCATTGGGGGATTGTGAAGGCTGATATTGGCATTAAGGATGGAAAAATTATTGGTATTGGCAAAGCCGGGAACCCTGATACCATGGATGGTGTTTCGCCAAACATGGTGATTGGCGCAAGCACAGAAGTGCATGGCGGCGCAGGGTTGATTGCAACAGCAGGCGGCATAGATACGCATATACATTTTATTTGCCCGCAGCAAATTGACCATGCATTGTTCAGCGGCATCACTACAATGTTTGGTGGCGGCACCGGCCCGGCTGACGGCACAAGCGCCACAACAGTTACACCTGGCGCCTGGAACATCCAAAAGATGCTGCAGGCTGCCGATGCTTACCCAATGAACCTTGGTTTTATGGGCAAAGGCAATTGTGCAACACTGGCGCCCCTGGAAGAACAGATTGAAGCTGGGGCATTAGGCCTAAAAATACATGAAGACTGGGGCAGCACGCCGGCAGTGATTGATGCTTCACTAAAAGTGGCAGATAAATATGATGTACAGATTGCGATACACACAGATACATTGAATGAAGCAGGTTTTTTGGAAGACACCGTTGCAGCAATTGGTGGCCGTACAATTCATACATTCCATACTGAAGGCGCAGGCGGAGGGCATGCGCCGGATATTATCAAAATTGCCATGTACCCAAACATACTGCCGTCGTCCACTAACCCAACACGGCCATATACGGTTAACACAATTGATGAGCATCTGGATATGCTGATGGTTTGCCACCACCTTAATCCTTCGGTTGCAGAAGATGTGGCTTTTGCAGACAGCCGCATACGCCCTGAGACAATTGCTGCCGAAGATATTTTGCACGACATGGGCGTGATAAGCATGATGAGCAGCGACAGCCAGGCAATGGGGCGTGTGGCAGAAGTAATAACAAGGACATGGCAAACAGCGCACAAAATGAAAATGCAGCGTGGCGCTTTGCCGGAGGACGAAGGGAATGAGAATGACAATTTCAGAGTGAAAAGATATGTAAGCAAATACACAATCAACCCTGCAGTGGCGCATGGCATCAGTAATCATGTGGGGTCAATAGAAAAAGGGAAATTGGCGGATATTGTTTTGTGGAAACCATCCATGTTTGGCGCCAAACCTGAAATGATAATTAAAGGCGGGATGATTATTGCCAGCAGAATGGGCGACCCGAATGCTTCCATACCAACACCGCAGCCTGTAATTTACCGCCACATGTTTGGTGCTGCAGGCAAGGCACTGTTTAATACTTGTGTAACCTTTGTTTCAAAGGTTTCGCTTGATAAAAAAATTGTGCAGCAATACGGGTTGGAGAAAATAACACTGCCTGTAACCAACTGCCGGAACATTGGAAAAAAAGATATGGCAAACAACAGTGCCACTCCACACATAGAAGTGGACCCGGAGAAATATGAAGTGAAAGTGGATGGTGAACATATTACATGTGAGCCATTGAAAGTATTGCCGCTGGCACAGCGGTATTTTTTATTTTGAACAAACTGTTGTTCAATTGGCAACATTGTTGCGTCGCACAATTGTACTGCATGCCATTATTCATTAAGTAGAATTTTAAAATGTTGATTCAACAAAAACAGGGAAACATTTCTAACGGCTCCGTCAATAAAAACATTGACTGGCTGCAACTGGAATGGCATGAAACAAGGAAAAGGATTTTGCGGAAGCAAACACAGAGGGGCAATGATATTTCTATAAAGTTCCTGAACGAAAACCCTGGCTTAACTGAAGGCGATATTTTATTTGAGGATGATAAAACAATTATTGCAGTTTCTGTTTTGCCATGTGAGTGTATTGTGATAAAGCCAACCAATATGTTTGAAATGGCATCCGTGTGTTATGAAATTGGCAACAAGCATTTGCCTTTGTTTTATGAAGAGGAATCTTTGCTTGTTCCGTTTGATGCGCCATTAATGCGGTTGTTATCAGCTCAGGGATATGATGTAAAAAAAGAAGAAAGGAAATTATTGCAGCCTTTAAAAACAACTGTTGCGCCACATGGAGACAACAATAACAGCCTGTTCTCAAAAATAATGAAACTTACCAACCAATCCTGATGAATACTGCTTTGCTTAATTTGCTGCATCTATCCGACCCAACATTGCCGATTGGTGGATTCTCACATTCGGCAGGATTGGAAACCTATGTGCAGCAAAAAATTGTAAAAGACAAAGCAACTGCTAAAGCATTCATTACAGAAATGCTGAGCCGGAATTTGCATTACACAGATGCGGCATTTGTTTCATTAGCGTATGATGCAGCGGCTAACAATGATTTGCAAACAATAGTGGAACTGGACAATGAATGCACATCTGTAAAACTGCCAATGGAAATGCGGCAGGCCAGTAAAAAGCTGGGGATGCGTTTGTTAAAAATATTCCAGCCACTTAATGAGAACGGTTTAGTAAAAGCATACAATGAAAGAGTGTGGGTACAGGAAACAACAGGCAATTATTGCATTGCATTTGGCCTGACGGCTCAATCATTGAGCATAAGCAAGCTTGATGCGCTGTATGGCTTTTATTATAATGCAGCAGCAGGGTTTATAACCAACAGCGTCAAGCTTATTCCGCTTGGCCAGCAGGATGGGCAGGAAATTTTATTTTCATTATTGCCGGCAATTCAACATTTGGCGGAGCAATCTATTGCCATTCATAAAGACATGGTGGGCTTGTGTTGTACTGGCTTTGATATTCGTTGCATGCAACATGAGCAATTGTATTCCAGGTTATACATGAGCTAAGAAAATAAGGAAGTAAGAACATTCGTGTTAATTT
>CAYRRL010000271.1:0-4923 GCA_964426665.1 uncultured Ferruginibacter sp.
TTAACGCCGCAGTCCATCAATAAATTTGGCACTTATGTGGTAAGGGCTACCGAAGAAGCCGAAGCAAACAAATTGAGAAGGGATGCATTGCTGTTGCAGGAAGCAGGCTGTTTTGCGATAGTGCTCGAAAAAATACCGGCAGCTTTAGCAAAGGAAGTATCTGAAAGCTTAACCATACCTACAATTGGTATTGGCGCAGGCGGCTATTGCGATGGGCAGGTGCTTGTGATGCATGACATGCTTGGCATCAACACAGAATTCAACCCACGTTTTTTGCGCCGTTATTTGAATTTGGATGAACAGATAACAAAAGCCATTAATCAATATGTTAGCGATGTAAAGGCAAAAGACTTCCCGAATGAGAGCGAATCATACTAGATTGATTATTTAACAGGTAATATTGAATATTGCAAGCAAGCCTCTTTAATTACAAACGTAGGATGCTTGCTTTATTGATGAATAAAGAACAAACCTGAATGTGGAGGCAAAAATGCTTATTCAAGATTTGAAGTACCGCTCACTCCCTTTAAGGCCAGAGCCTGTACGATACTTCGGCAGAGAAGGAGGGTGAGGTGAAAAGAGATACTGCTTTATATTTGCATATAAACCAATATTTATGACTGTAAGAAACGACTGGGCTTTACAAGAAATACAAGAAATATACAACCGCCCTTTGCTGGATTTAATATTTGAAGCAGCTTCAGTGCACAGGCAAAACAAAGCCTATGCAGAAGTGCAGATAAGCAGTTTGATTTCAATAAAAACAGGCGGCTGCAAAGAAGATTGTGCGTATTGCCCACAAGCGGCCCGTTACCATACCGATGTGGAAGTGGAGCCGTTAATGACAGTGGAAAAGGTAAAAGAAAGGGCAGCCGTTGCCAAAGCCAATGGCGCATCAAGGCTGTGCATGGGCGCTGCTTGGCGTGAAGTGCGTGACAACCGTGACTTTGACCGTGTGCTGGAAATGGTAAGCGAAGTGAACGATATGGGCATGGAAGTTTGTTGCACGCTTGGCATGCTTACTTATGAGCAGGCAGAGAGATTAAAAGAAGCCGGTTGCTTTGCATACAACCATAATATTGATACCAGCAGCGAAAACTACGGAAACATTATCACTACAAGGGCTTTTGAAGACAGGCTGAATACATTAAACAATGTTCGCAAAGCAAAACTGAGTGTTTGCTGCGGCGGCATTGTTGGCCTTGGCGAAACGGATGATGACAGGATGAAAATGCTGCACACATTAAGCACCATGGAACAGCACCCTGATTCTGTGCCTATCAATGCATTGGTGGCAGTAAAAGGCACACCATTGGAAAACAACGAGCGCATTGGCATTGACGAAATGCTCCGTATGATTGCCACCGCAAGGATATTGATGCCCAAAAGTGTTGTGAGGTTGAGCGCAGGGAGAAATGAAATGACAGTAGCTGAACAGGCATTGTGTTTTATGGCTGGCGCCAATTCTATTTTTGCAGGCGAAAAATTATTGACTACGCCTAACCCCGATTTTGATACCGATATGCAGATGTTTAAAATGCTTGGGCTTACGCCACGGAAAGCATTTAAAAGTGTGGAAGAAAAAGCAATGGCATAAAAATATTTTCATCAAGGCCGGCCACCTGATAAATGTGGCCGGCTTTTGTTTTAAAATAATCTTGTGGATACTAACCAGCAATTCGATGCATACCTTCAGCAAAAGCTTGACGAAAAGCAGGCAACAGGCACGTTGCGCACATTGGTGTATGCTGATGGTAAAATTGATTTCAGCAGCAACGATTATTTTGGTTTTGCAAAAAGCGGCTTGCTGAATATTGACAACCATAATCTTTCTTCAGGCGCTACCGGCAGCCGTTCCATTACCGGCAACTCTGCATTGGCAGAAGAAACGGAACAATTCATTGCACAATTCCATGGGCGTGAAGCCGCACTGATTTTTAATACCGGCTATATGGCCAATGTTGGCTTGTTCAGTTGTATTGCAGGCAAAGGCGATACTTATATCTCAGATGAATACATTCACGCCAGCATGATTGACGGCATGAGATTGAGTTATGCCAACCGCCTTCGCTTTAAGCATAATGATATAATTGATTTAGAAAAGAAATTGAATAATGCTGCAGGCAAAAAAATAGTGGCTGTTGAATCTGTTTATTCAATGGATGGCGACGAAGCGCCATTAAAAGACATAGCGGCCATTTGTAAAAAACACGGCGCTTTGTTGATTGTTGATGAAGCACATGCAACCGGTGTGTATGGCGATAAAGGAGATGGGCTGGTTTCAAAATACAAATTGCAAAATGATGTGTATGCTGTAGTGCATACATTTGGCAAGGCGCTTGGGTTGCATGGCGCTGTTGTTACCGGCAGCAAGATACTGCGTAACTTTTTATTGAACCAGGCAAGAAGCTTTATTTTTACTACTGCTTTGCCGCCGCATACTTATTTGTTGTTGCAAAAAGTTTATAGCTTGTTGCCAACTGCTGAAAGGGATAAGCTATACAGCTTGATTGATTGCTTCCGTGAGCAAATAAAAACGGCGGGCAATATTTCATTTATCGAAAGCAATTCCCCGGTACAGGGCATAATGGTAGGCGATAATTTTAAAACCAGGGCATTGGCAACTCATTTGTTCGGCAGTGGTTTTTTTGTGCGGCCTATACTGTCGCCAACAGTACCGGCAGGAAAAGAACGGATAAGGGTTTGTATTCATAGTTTTAATACTGAACATGAAATTGATTCACTAATTGATAGTATCAAAACCTTTTCCTGAAAATATGAGCGTTATCATTGCAGGCATACACACAGGTATTGGCAAAACGGTTTGCTCGGCTGTTATTTGCCAGGCGCTTGGTTATGATTATTGGAAACCGGTGCAGGCGGGCGAACTGGATAATACGGATAGCATTTTTATTGGCAGGAATGTTTCCAATACCCATTGCATAGTACATGCAGAAAGGTACAGGCTTACTATACCGGCATCCCCTCATTATGCTGCAGCAATGGATGGCGTGGAGATAAAGCCCGGTGATTTTGTGTTGCCAAAAACTAACAATCAAATAGTAGTTGAAACTGCCGGTGGCATCATGAGCCCTTTGTCAGGTAATTTTTTAAATATTGATTTGATGGAGCAATTAAAATTGCCTGCAATTCTTGTAAGCAACAATTACCTCGGCAGCATCAACCATACATTGCTTACTGTTGGCGCAATGCAAAAAAGAAATATTCCCATTAAGGGTATCGTGTTCAGCGGCCATGCGTTTGCTTCCACAAGGGAATTTATTTTGCAATACACTAAACTGCCATTGCTCTTTTCTATTCCCCAGTTTGAAAAGACAGATGCCATTGCCATTGCTGATTTTGCAAAAACCGTTTCCATACATTTGTAATCATGGCAGCAGAAGAAAATTATATCTGGTACCCGTTTACGCAAATGAAAGCGGCAGCGCCGCCGCTGCATGTTGTTAAGGCAAAAGATTGCACTTTATTTACTGCTGATGGCAAAGAATATATAGACGCCATTTCATCATGGTGGGTAAATATCCATGGGCATTGCAATGAAACTATTGCCAATGCAATTGCCCATCAGGCAAAAACTTTGGAACATGTAATATTCGCAGGGTTTACGCATACGCCGGCCATTGAGTTAAGCAAGAAACTCATCAGTATGCTGCCGTCGGGTTTTGCAAAAGTTTTTTTCAGCGATGATGGTTCCACTTCTGTTGAGGTGGCATTGAAGATGGCGATTCAATACTGGCACAACCAGGGCGAAGCAAATAAAACAACCATCATTGCGTTTGAAAATGCCTACCATGGCGATACATTTGGCGCCATGAGCGTGGCAGAAAGAAATGCTTTCAACGCTGCCTTCGGCCCTTTTTTATTTCAAGTAAAAAGGCTGCCAATCCCCAATGAAAAAAACATTGAATCTGTAAAGGAACAATTTAATGCCATAGTAAAAACAGGCACTGTTGCTGCATTTATTTTTGAGCCTTTAGTGCAGGGCGCAGCAGGCATGCTGATGTATGAAGCAAAATACCTGGATGAATTGCTTGTATTGGCCCATGAAAACAATGTTATCTGTATTGCAGATGAAGTGATGACAGGTTTTGGAAGGACCGGGAAAAATTTTGCCATCGGGTATTTGCAAAACAAGCCGGATATTATTTGCTTAAGCAAGGGCATTACAGGGGGCTTTATGCCTTTGGGGGTTACAGTTTGTTCGCAAAAAATATTCGATGCGTTTTATGCCGATGATATAATGAAAACATTTTTTCATGGGCATTCTTATACTGCCAACCCGTTGGCCTGTGCTGCTGCTAATGCAAGCATGGAAATATTGTTAAGTGAAAAATGCCGGCAGCAAATCCAGTTCATTTCTTCTTCGCACAAGGCTTTTGAAGCAACAATAAGCCATCATGGTTTTGTAAAAGAAACCCGTTGCGCCGGGACGATTATTGCCATAGAACTTGCAACCAAAGAAAGCAGTTCTTATTTTAATAATATTCAAGCGGATGCTTGCAAATATTATTTAAGCAAGGGCGTTTTTCTCCGCCCCTTGGGTAATATTGTTTACATCATGCCGCCTTATTGTATTACTAACGATGAGTTGAATAAAGTATATGAGTGTATAACCAGTTCGTTGAACCATTTTTTGACAGTGCGGCAAAATTAATTGCAGCCTGTATGCCCCAGTTATCCAGCCGCTTGTTTTTTGACTTTTACCAGCACTGATAAATACATATTTTTATAGCAACATAATATTAAGTGATGGCTTTAAGCCTAAAGCAAAAGAAAACCTGTTCAAATAATAGTACGGCCAATCTTGTGAGAGGCGGCAAGGAATATTTTGACTTGCTTGAAAAATTAATTGAAGAGGCTACGCATACAATCCACCTGCAGGTATATATTTTTGATGCAGAC
>CAYRRL010000272.1:0-4888 GCA_964426665.1 uncultured Ferruginibacter sp.
ATAATAGTGCCGTAAACAGAAATGATTGCTGTTTTATTATGCAGGATTTAATAAAACAAACCATTTAGCTGTATTTGAAACACCATAAAGTAAAGCAGTTTATGCTGCAATTTTCTGGCCCCGGGGGTTTAATCTTTTGTTACAAAAAAACTGGCTATGGAATATACTACTGTATAAATAAGAATGCCTGTAATACCAATATCAATCAACCAATCGCCAAGAAAGGTGGAGAACACACCAACATCCATATAAATGCTGCTTTTATAAGTGGCAAAATCAAAGTTGGCGCCTGTTACCCAACTATTGATAAAAGGGAATATCCTTGCCAAGGTATGGCTCTTATGCTCAAAGTTGGAAAAGAAGTTGCTAAAGTTTAAAAAAATCTGGCCCGAATAATCAAGCAGGCTGAAAGCTTCGTCAAAATCTGTTTCGCCACTGAACGCACCTTCAAACCTGGAAACCGTTACTGTGTAGATGTAAACAGATACTAAACAAAATAACAGAAGGGAAAAAAACACAAGCCACTTCCGCAGGCGCCTTGGCATATCGCCCCTGAAATAAAGATAGGCCGAGGCAAATACAAACAACCAGTAAAAGATTTGTGTACGCCCGCCTGACAACAGCCCGTTTACAATAGTAGACAAAGAAGCAACTAACAGAAGGGCATTAAAAAAAAAGCCCTTTTTTAAATAAGTAACAGAATAGAAAAAGAAAACAAGCAACACCAGGTAGAAATCCGAAAAGTGGCCTAACAGCCACATCCCCATACTTTCAAACCTGCCGGATGCATATACATTTTTAAGCGTTGCGTCCCTTAATGATTTGGGGTCGTAGCCAAGTATGAAAATTATTGTTTTTAACAACAGCAATATTGCTATCACATTTACAGCTATTAAAAAAACAGAAACGTAAGTAAATACCTTGTCATCGGGCAACAGTATTTTATAGCCTCTTGACTGGCTGTTTGATAAAAAAGGGAAAAAGAAAACAGTAAGGGCGCCACAATAAAAAAGAGTTGATGCCAGTGTTACCTCTATATTTTTATAATGTAAAAACTCAACATTGTAAAGAAAGATTGAGAGTAACGCAGAAAAAGCATAAAGCGTAAGCAACAGGTTGCCAAGGTTAAAGCTTTTTACCCTGATAAAATTAACCAGCAGCAACACTATAAAGTATATAAAGGGGATATAAACCATCAGTTCACGTTAGCGAAAAGTATTGATCCTGTCTTTTACCACTTTGCCCACATCATGCTTTGAAATATTCAGTTGCCTGTAAAGCTCATAAGGCCAGCGCCAGTTGTTGTACAATTGTGCAATGCCGGGTGCCAGCACCATTGCCCACAAACCCATTTGCCAAAAATGAAACATGGCCCAGAGCAACCCTACGGTAACAGCTGCAGCCGTAAGCGATGCTTTAAAAAAAGGCACTTCATTATTGGTAAGCAATATGCCGGCGGCGGTGCCATGTGTGCTTTCCAAAAAAGCAATAACAATAGCTGTACATATCAAAAGGGCCGGCATCAGTTGTGTTTTGCTTCCAATAAGTTCAAGGCCCCACCTGCCAAAGAAAAGCAATGCTGCCCCTCCGGCCAGATAGGTAAGCATTAAAACCAATTGCCCCCTTAAATAAATGTTTTTGATAGCAGTTGTATCATTCGCTACCCTAAGCTGCACAATTTTAGGGGTAAAAGTGAGGATATAAATAGTAGAAAAATTGGCAATCATCCCAACCAGCTGAATAGTGATGCCATAAGAAGCAATATCAGTGAGCGGCAGGTTAAGCGATCCAATAAGGATAGATGACCGTTGTATAATAAAAGCGCCCACCCAGGTAAGCCCAATTTTTATTGCATTGGGGTAAATGGCTTTCAGCATTTCTTTTGTTGGCCTGGGCACAGCAGCCTTTAGTGCATCCTTTATTTCTTTTGTAAAAAACGATTTAGACACCAGCAAACGAATGATAATAACAGATATGGCTTGTGCAGAAATAATGGCCAGCAAACCAAACTTTGCCAGGATAAAGGCGGCCGCAATTACTAAATAAACAGATTGGCCAATAATTACTATTTGCTTGGAGCGCTTTACCAGCCCACGCCCCTGCAGCAGGCAATCAAGGTACAATGTATATATATTGTATGTGCAAATAGCGCAAAGCACCACCCATGCAATATAAATTTCTGTTTGGGGCCCTTTATAGTTTTTTAAAACTGAACTGAGGTAGTAAGTGCCTAAAGTTGCCAGCAACACAAACAACACAATGGCCATACGCATATAAAACCACTTCATGGCGCCGATGATGCCCTTTAATAAACCATAGTCAATACTCAGGCCTGCGCCCTCTGCCTGAAAGCCGGTAACCTGCAGGTTTTTAACGCCGCTGAAAATATAAGTTACGTTACGTGTGAACGAAGGGCTGAAACCCAAATCAAGCAAAGCAGCAAACGAGTTGATGGCCATGAATACAGACCACACGCCCACCATTTCGGAAGGCATTGTACGCAGGATAAAAGGCAACAGCAATGCATAAGATGCTACCCTTAAAATAGTGGCTGCATAATTCCAGATTACATCTGCTTTATTTATCCTCATCCTTATTTAGAAAATTACGGGGAAGGTTTTTCCAATGGCTTCGCCGCCCCCGGCCACACTAAAAAAGATTGCTGGGGCCATGGTTAAAAAAATATGCTTGTAATTTTATGCAGGAAACAGCAATTGCCAGCCACTGTTTTTACAAACCCCATTGCCTGTACAGCCTTTGTACAATTAAAGCCGCAAGCATTAGAAAGCCTGCTAACAATCCCCCAATCACAAGGCCCATTAGCTTGCCCAGTTTTTCCTTTTTCAAGGGCATGATTGGGCGGTCAATTATTTGTATCAGCGGGGTTTCCCTTTGCAAGGCTATTTTAGCCAACTCTGATTGCTTAATTAACTCAGCAAGCATTGCTGCGTTGTACTGTACATCTACTTCCCTTTTGCTTGCTGGGGCACGCCTTACATTAAAAGCTGGGTTAAGGCCAAATGTGTTATCAGTAGCTACAGCCACGCCAGTAATAGCACCATGCAATTCTGCTTTTACCGAATCCCTTTTGCCTTCCAGGATATCAAGGTTGGCTTTTGCTTTTTTGTTTTTCACCATCGTATAAAAATCCGCAACCTGATTGGCCAATGCTTCTGTGAAATATTTGGCAAAGTATTCGTCAGGCGAATTCATTTCAATGGTAACAATATCTATTTTCTTGTCCTTTTGAAAAACATTGAGGCTTGTTTTGATTATGTTTTCATAAATCCTGCCCATAATGCTGTCCTGGGCCCTGGTAAAATTTTCCCTCCCGGCATTGGGCAAAAACTGCAGGTTTTTAAGCTCTGGCTTCTCTTCCCATTTTTCACGCCACTCCATGCTCTGAATAAATACTTCTGCATAAGATATATTTTTAGCTTTCCCTTTTGCAGGCAGCAGCAAGGTTTGCTCAATAATGTTTCTTGATTTGTACAACTCCATAAGGTTGCCGCTTGCAAACATATTGCTGGCACCGCCGCCGAGGTCGAAACCAAACTGGCTGGCAAGGCTTAATGCAGCGCCTATGCCGCCATCCTCATTCTGGCCTTCTATGGCAAATGTAAGCGTAGCTTTATACACAGGTTTTTGAGTAAACGCATAGGCCAGCCCAAGCGCCCCGCCTACTAAGCCGCATATTAAAATCACCGCCCATTTAGTAAGAAAATAGCGGTACCATTCCCTGCATTTTAAAAATGCATCTTTAAGTGTAAATTTTTTATTGGGGATTTCTTCGTTCATTTTTTATTTGAATTTCTTTGGTGTTTCGGCAAAAGGCGATTTTAGTTTTATCACCTTGTAATAGCGATTACCACGCCAGCCATACCCACCAGCACACTGGCCAAACTTGTTATTTCACCTATGGTGACTTTATCGCTTGTTGGTTTTTCCGGAATCACAATTTGTGAGCCGGCAGTAACCTTAGGGTAGCTCCTGAAGAATAAAAAGTGTTTAGTAACTGCTGCTTTGCCATTAGGGTAAATTATATATGCTTTTTTAAGCCATGCTTTACTGTCGGCACCGCCTACTGCATTCACATAATAACTAAGCCCTTTGCTTTTTACATAAGGTATTTCAGATGTTAGCAGCACATTGCCGGTTACTTTAACGCCTTCATTTTTTGCGGCCACATTTATCTCGTCGCCCGGCATTACAGTAATATTAGAGTAATCCCCCGGGTCTTCAACAATGCTGTTCCATTCAATAGGTATAATAGAATATTTAATTTCTTCTTTTAATTTTTTAGCAAGGTCGTTTTTTGTGCTGTCGTTTTTTGCAATGTCGTCTTGCTCAAGGTTCAGGTTCACTTCTTTTATGGCCTGTACCTGGCTTGCCTGTATCGGGCGTTTTATTTTTACGCCCATTGGGTCTGCTTCCTGTGTAAGGCCGCCGGCCCTTTTAATCATGTCATATACTTTTTCGTTTTTGCCCGATATAACATACTTGCCTGCGTAAGGCACAGCGCCCTTAATAGTTACCATTTGGGGCTTTTCATATACTGCCAGCTTGCGTATATTTATCACATCATAAGGTTGCAGCAAAAAAGTACTGGTTTGTTCGTTGTTTGATGCATCAATTTCAATATTAAACAACTGGGCTTTGGTGCTATCGTTGTTATTAATAGTTTCTGATTTTACCATCCTTGCTATCTCTACATTTTTTGAAGCAGAGTTTAACAGGCCACCAGCCTGTATAAGCAAATCGTTAAGGCTAAGGTTTTTTGAGAACTCATATACACCCGGGAGTTTTATTTCACCGTTTACGGTAACAGATGATTTTTCTTTTAAATCAATAACTGAAAAAACTTTTAACTGGTCTTCTTTTTTTAATT
>CAYRRL010000273.1:0-4875 GCA_964426665.1 uncultured Ferruginibacter sp.
GCTGCCCTGTATTTCTTTGCCAATATTAAGGCTGGTGGTTTTTGTAATGCCTGTTGAAGGCTCGTACGAAATATAATCCAGGATTTTATTGTCGCTGTAGCTGCCTTCTGCGCTGATGCTGTAAAAAGTGGCGCCCTTGCCAAACCGTATTTGCGAAGACAGGCTGTGTATGGTTTGCGGGCCAAGGTTGGGGTTGCCGTAAGAAATATTTAGCGAATCGTTGTTAAACACAAATGGGTTCAGGTCCCAGATGTACGGGCGTGACAGCCTTTTGTTGTAGTTAATGGTAAGAGTGGCAGCACTGCTTACTTTCCTGCTGTACTGCAGGTTGGGCAGCAGGGTGGTGTAGTGGCTCTTTACTTTGGTATTGGATGTAGTGAAGTCGCCGTTAACGTTAGTATACTCAACCCTGGCGCCAATACGGAAACCTGATTTTTTTATTTTGAAACTGTACATGCCATACACGCTGGCCACATCCTGGTTGTACTTGAACCTGTCTGTGTTGGAAGGGTTGGGCTCAAACTTTCCTGCAGCATCGTACTTCACCAGGCTTTCAAAATCGGAGCTTGCCCTGCGCAGGATGGCTTTGGCGCCAGCTTCAAACCTGCCGGTTTTTGACAGCGGCATGCTATGGTCTGCCTGAAAAGTGTATTGGTTGTTTTTAGCGTTGCTGTTATTCTGCAAAAACCTTTCTGCAGGGCCGTAATCCTGCATGCTGCTTGAGTAAGCTTTGCTTTTGCCAAACTCAGCAAATGCTTTAAAAGAAAATTCACGCTCTTTGTTCTTCCTGAACTTCCTTATATAATCAGTGCCAACGCTGTAGCCCGGGTTATTGGCATTGTTTTGCAACTGGTAAAAGCTGGTGGTGGAAGGGCTGTTGGCAAAATCGGTGGTGATGGTTTGGGTGGAAATATTGTTATCGTGCCAACTGTCAATATTGGCATATACGCTAACGGTATTGAGTGTGTCAGCTTCCCAGCTTATTTCTGCATTGCCAAACTGCCAGCCCTGCTCGTTGCGGCGGTTGCCTGATAATGTTCTTTTGCTGAATGCAGCGGTATTAACGGGCGTGGTGGTAATAACAGTTGGCAATGAAACAGGGTCGGTGCCGCCGAAATCGTACAGCACGCTTACGCCCACATTGCCAATTTTTGCATTGCCGTTAAGCGACAGGTCATTCAGTTTGTCGCTGCTTCTTGAGAAAGAAGAAATGGTGCCGTTGTAGCCAACTATTTTTTTCTTTGTGATGATATTGATTAACCCGCCCACGCCTTCGCCATCATACTTTGCAGAAGGGTCGGTAATTACTTCTATCTTTTGTATCACTGCGCCGGGGAAAGCCCTTAATGCTTCTTTTACATTATTGGTGAACATAGAAGTTTCCCTGTTGTTCAGCAATACCCTGAAATTGTCTTTGCCGTTTACCTTAATGTTGTCTTCGCCATCCACGCTTACAAAAGGGGTTTTGCGCAAAATATCAATCGCTGTTTCTGACTTGCTGCCGGGGTCGTCTTCCACATTAAATGTTATTTTATCATCGCTTTGCTCTACCAATGGCCGTTGTGATTTTACAACTACTTCATTTAATAAAGCGCTTGCTTTTGCCAGCGGCACTGTTTCCACTTTTGTTTCGCCTGCAGCAACAGTTATATCCCTGTAGCCTGCTGCAAAGCCTGAATGGGAGAACAGCAATGTATAATTGCCCGGGGCCACTTTGTTAAAAACATATTTGCCATCATCAGCGCTAAGCGTTGTTTGCAATACCTCAGGCTTGCCTGTATTGGTTAAGCGTACCGTTGCCAGTGCAAGCGGTTTGCTGTTGCTGTCGGCAACAAAACCTGAAATACTGCTTTGTGCCGATGCTGCTTGCAGGCAGCAAATAAAGGCAATGAGTGCAAGTGTTGATAGTTTTTCCATGGCTTTAACCATAATGGGCTTATCATATTCATTACGGCAGCATAACGTTACGAAGGAATTTATTTTGCTGAGAGAAAATTTGATGAAAGGAGGAGCATGCAAACTAAACGCCTGAAATAAACGCCTTAAGCTGTCATTTGCCTGTTTTGGTAAACACGGCGCAGGAGGGTACATTTGCCCGGCAACAAAAAACAAATGGAAGCACCTTTAAAAATCTTTTATACTGGCCAACTAAAAGGTGTGCTCCATATTATCCCAAACAGCAGCGCTTTTGTGCTAACCGGTGCCGATGAAAGCGATATTATCATTCACAACGAACCCATACAAGACAAGGGCAGGTGCAACAGGCTGCTCAAAAATATTTCCCGGCAGTATATGCCCTATGGAAAAAAAGTGGCTGTGTTTATTATTGATGATTATGAACGGCGCTATTGCCAGTTTGATAATTTGATATTGCTGCGTACAAGCATGAGGGCATCTAAGCAGCGAAGCAATGAAATTCTATTGCCGTATATATGGGAATCGCCAACGCACGCATTGCCTGTTTGCGAAAAAGGGGACAAGCCTGCAGTTGCTTTTTGTGGCCTGTTGTCGAAGCACAGGGCAAAAATTATAAAGCTGTTTGAAAAAAGCCCGCTGGTGCATTGCGATTTTATTAAACGCACCCAATTCTGGGGCGGCCAGCCGCACGCTTCCAGCCTTATTTCGGAGTTTTACGGCAATATGCTCAAAAGCCAGTTTGTTATTTGCAACAGGGGCAGGGGCAATTTCTCTATACGCTTTTACCAAACCCTTGCATCTGGCCGTATCCCTGTTTTGGTGGATACTGATATGGTATTGCCCTTTGCAGAATTTATCAACTGGAACGATTTGATTGTTTTTGAAAAGAATGAAAAGAAATGCCTTGAAAAAGTAGTGGCCTTTTTTAACCAGAATGATATTGCAGGCGCACAAAAAAGATGCAGCCAGGTTCATGAAAAGTTTTTCAGCATCGAAAACCACTTCCAGTTTCTTGCTTCTTTGTTAAGGGGAAAGATAACAGCAAACCAATAACAGCACCTGGCCGCTTTTTATATAAACGGCAGCCTGCTTATGGCAACAATATTTAATTTGCACCTGCTTCAACTACACTATCCATTTTTATTATCCGCCTGCCATGTTCAGGCACCAAACAATATGTATGAGTATGAAGCTATTTTATCCGCGCCGGTTTGCCTCTTTGGTTTTTTTCCTGCTTGCTGTTGTGCAGTTATCAAATGCACAGGATGTTGATTGCAGCTTTAAAGGCCCGATTATAAAAATTGATTTTGGCAACGATGCCCGGCCACAAAACTTTTCGCTTTCGCAATTAAAGCAGTATTACCGTGGCACCACCAAAGATTGCCCTGACGATGGCGAATTTTCTTTTACTTCTCATACCACTAATTGTTTTTTTGGTAACTGGGTTGCAATGGCAAAAGACCACACCCCCGGCAGCGTTAATGGCCGCATGATGCTGGTGAACGCTTCTTATACCCCAGCTTCTTTTTTTTCTGTTGCCATTACTGATTTAAAGCCCAATACAACGTATGAACTATCGGCCTGGTTTGTAAATGTATGCCTTGGAACAGAGGGCTGCATGCCAACGCCGCCACAAATAAGGGTTTCATTTTTTGCCGGTGGCAAAAGGCTTTCTGCTTTTTACACAGGCGAAATACCACCCACAAGCCCGGTTGCCTGGCGGCGCTTTGCCGGCACTTTTACTACGCCTGCTTCTTTCAGTGGCATTACCGTGGCAATGGAAGATTTGGTATCGGGCGGCTGCGGCAACGACTTTGCCATGGACGACATAGAAGTGAGGGAATGTATTATAAAACAGCCGCCGCCGACCGTACAAAAACCATTGCCTGCGCCTGTTGCCAAGCAAGTGCCAAAAGAAAATGAGCCCAGGCCATTGCCAAAACAGCAAATGGATGCGCCAGCCATACCATCAAAACAGCGGGCTAACATAAGCAAAACCGTTACGCCTGCAAATGTAAGCAGCAACAAGCCCGCCATCAAACCTGTTGTGCCAAACATTGCAGTGCCCGATGTGATAAAAACAAGGGAGAACAGCATTGCAGGCACTATTGAAACACCGCCATCGGACATACTGATAGAGTTGTACGACAATGGCGAAATAGACGGCGATACGGTAACCATTTACCACAACAACAAATTGCTTGTTTCCCATGCCGGGCTTTCTGTAAAGCCTGTTGCCCTTACTATAAAAGTGGACAAAGAAAACCCGTACCATGAACTGGTGATGGCAGCCGATAATTTAGGCAGCATACCGCCCAATACAGCACTGATGGTGGTAACCACTAAGTACAAAAGGCATGAAGTATTTATTTCGTCTTCTGAAAAGAAAAATGCAAAGCTGCTGATAAGGCTCGCAGAAGGGGAGTGAGTTGGTGGCGGGAAAACTATGTATTGGTTTTTGCTTCAGAAAACATTTTTGTGCGCCGCATTGGCAACTATGTTTTATTGCCGTTTGGCATGGTAAGGCGTACACCATCCTGTATGGCCGCTTCAAGCAATTCAATATTTATGTCTTTCAGCGTTTTAAACTTAATGCAGTAACCTGTTACAGTTGCCTTGCCAATTGACTTGCCGTATGTTTTGGGCAAATACATTTTGTCTTTAATGCCCATTATATACACTGATATCCCTGTGGTGTTTGCACTTATGCCGGTTTGATAAAATTCCCTGATTTTGCCACCGGCATATTTTATAAACTGAAGCCCATACCCGATATTAGGGTTAGTAACCACTTTCCCTTTTTCATCTTTGCCATCAAGGAACCACAATTTCCCTTTTGGCAACAGCTTAAGTATGCGCTTGTGCAGTAATTCCATGTCTGAGCGCTTTGGCTCTGGCTGCGAAGCGATGTAATTTGTTATTTGTTCCTGAATGCTCATTTATTGCGCCTGTTCATTT
>CAYRRL010000274.1:0-4859 GCA_964426665.1 uncultured Ferruginibacter sp.
TTCTGTAGTTACGAAATCACCAGTTATCACACGGAATGGGTTTGCATCCGGCGTTTCTTCCAGTATTTTTTCTAATGTGTTTGCTTCAAAAGGCAACAGTTGCTCATACTGCAAGCCTTCCATTTCGCTTCCTTTGAAAGTTGCAATTACTTTCCACGGAATGATTTTATCGCCTTCTTTGTATTCATCAAAATTCCCATTCTCCCCTTCTGTTTTAAAATATTTTGCAACAAGGTTCTTTGCAAGGATTACATTGTTTTGTTGATAGGTATATGGGTTGATTGTTTGTACCAATACATATTCAATATTTGGCCCTACAGTAAGCCCAAGGTTGGATGGCAGTGTCCATGGGGTTGTGGTCCATGCCATAATGCCTATGCCGCTGCCTTTTGTTACATCAATCAATTTTTTTAGCAACTGATGTTCCGCATTTGTTCCCTTTAGGGTCAGGGCAAAAATTACTGTTGCACTCGTATCCTTTACATCTTTATAAGTCCCCGGCTGGTTCAGTTCATGCGAACTTAAGCCTGTGCCTGCTGCCGGAGAGTAAGGTTGTATGCTTACGCTTTCATACAGGTACCCTTTCTTGTACAATTCACTCAGGCACCACCACAAGGTTTCGATATAATTGTTTTCAAATGTGATATAAGGGTTGTTCAAATCAACCCAATAGCCCATCTTATTGGTGATATCGTCCCACTTATCCTTAAACCTCATCACCACTTCACGGCATTTGAGGTTGTAATCTTCCACAGATATTTTTTTTCCAATATCCTCTTTTGTGATGCCCAATTCCTTCTCGACACCCAATTCGATAGGCAAGCCATGCGTATCCCAGCCGCCCTTGCGTTTTACCTGAAAGCCCTGCATGGTTTTGTAGCGGCAAACCAAATCTTTCAACGTACGGGAAATTACATGGTGAATGCCGGGCATGCCGTTGGCGCTTGGCGGGCCTTCGTAAAAAACAAACGGAACATGCCCTTCACGGAGCGTTACGCTTTTTTCAAATGCGTTGTGCGCCTGCCATTTCGCTAATATCTCTTCGCCTATTTTGGGTAAGTTAAGTTGCTGGAACTCCTTGTATTTCGCCTGCATGGTATTGATTGCTGTAAAAAATTAAAATGGCAGCAAAGGTAATGAAAGAGCATGGCTGTTATCCACAAAAAAATGCCGTTAGCTTCATGCCCATGTGGCAACCATTAGTATTTTTTTCCCGTCATTAGGCTTATGGGCCAGGATATTGTGGTTAAGGGTCGCAAATAATGTTTTATATTATTTGAAAACATTAAGTGGCTGGAGTTTTCCACAATTTTTTTCTTTGGCACAGTATTGGAAATTAAATTATTGTAATTGCAAAGGCTAATTACCCATGATTTTAAGACAAATCCGGCTAAAAATGAAAACTGGTGATCTTTTTTAAAATCAGGCAACAAACACAGTCCTTCTATACATAATGATCGAGCCGTACAACCGCTTTATTATCCAGTAGCAGAAAGCAAATGAGGCGAAAACCAAAGACACATAAACCATGCTGGGTTGTACTTAAAATTTTTGCTGGTTTAAGGTTTTATTAGGGTAAAAAAAACGGGGGTATTCCTGCCCCCGTTATCTTTTAAATGAATTGGCCCCGTTTTTAGTACCTATATTTTGGCCCGGAAAGCCAGGCTATGAAACAATTTGTTACCGATTCGAAAACAGATTTTTATAACGTACATCAAGGGTAAGTTCAACTCTGGAAGGGTAAAGGGCGTCTTTTATTTTAAAGGATGCCTTTTTTATTGGGCAGTTGCCTTATCTAGCTGGGTTTCTATTTTTTCCAATGCTGCCAGTAGTTCCTTTTCCATCACCGGGTTGTTTTGGTTTTCTGCTAACTCAGTAGCGTACCATATCATCACCATGGCAATGTAGTCCTGCATGTCTTTCCCGGAAAACTGCGTTTTGAATTCAATGATTTTATCGTTGATGGTTTTAACGCTGGCCCTGATAGTAGCTTCATCTTTCGGCAAAGATTTTATCCGGTAATTCCTGTCGCCGATTATAATATTGAGTGGTATTAATTCGTCTGCCATATTATTCGCTTAACAGGGTGATTGCTTTGTCAACGTCTTTGAGGTACTGGTTTATTTTTTTCTCAAAAGCCTTTTTGTCAGCCTCAGCCATTTTGCCTGCGGCGCTTTTTAAAATATTTGCCTGCAGGTGAAGCTGTTCTATTTCATTTGCTTTGCCTTCATTCTCCCCCTGCAGTTTTTTTACAGTGGCCTTGAGGCGCTCATTTTCTTTTTGCATGCCCTGGTACTGCTTCAGCAAATGCTGCAGTTTGTCATTAATTCTTTTAATATGTGCATCCAGTGCTGCCATTTGTACAATGTATTCCCCTTATTGGGGAGTTTTATTTCCTTATTTCCGCATTCAGTTCTTTTTCATACGAAGCAATAATTTTACCCATCATTGCATCAATATCTTTATCGGTCATCGTTTTTTCCTCGTCTAAAAAAGTAAAATTGATGGCCATTGATTTTTTCCCGGCTCCGATTTTTTCGTTTTCAAACACATCAAACAGGCTAACACTTTGCAGCCTGCCAATCTTTGCGCCTTTGGTTGCTTTGTCTACCTGCTCATATGCTACTGATTTATCAACCACAATAGCAAGGTCCCTTTGCACTGCAGGGAATTTTGGGATTTCTGCAAAAGCGATTTTCTGCTTTTTATGCAGCGCCACCGCTTTATCCCATTTTATATCTGCATAATACACGGGCTGTTTTATATCAAACTTAGCCAAAGTTTTTTTATTGGCCACGCCAATGATAGCAATAGCCTCGTTTTTTACAGTGGCGCTTACACAATCCCCTAACCTTTCATTTATTTCTGTAGTGTAAGATGAAATTTTTATCCCAAGCAATGACATAATTTTTTCAACAATGCCTTTTGCAAAATAAAAATCAGCTTTTTCACCTTTGTTTTTCCAGCCGCCATCAGATACATTACCCGTAATGTACAGCACCAAATGTTCCTCTTCTGCATACTGCCCGGTTTCAGCAGTGCTGTATGTTTTGCCAAACTCAAAAAACTGCAGGTTGCTATTTTTCCTGTTAAGGTTGTAAGCAATACTTTCAAGCCCGGTTTCAAGCATGGCAGGCCGCATAATATCCAGTTCAGTGCTCAGGCTGTTGATCATTTTCACAGTGGTTTTTAAGACACTTTCATTGTAATAAGCCGAATTGGTAATGCTGTTGGTAAAAATTTCGCTGAAGCCTGCACCTGCCAACGACGCTGCAACTTTTTCTTTAGCAGCTGCCTCTACCGACAATGTTTCCACCGCAGGCGAAATTGTAATAGCAGATGGTATCTCCACATTATCCAACCCATCAATGCGCATTATTTCCTCCACAATATCTGCCTGCAATGAAATATCAGGTTTGCTGTAAGGCACAGCAAGATGAATATCGTCAAGGCCTTCTTTTATCACTTCAAAACCCAATGCAGTCAAAATATCTTTCACCGTATCCGGATGGTAATTTTTGCCGCTTAATTTTTTGAGGTAATGGTATTTTAAAACGATTTCTGTTTTTGGCTTTGGCATTGGGTAAACATCCACTGCATCAGACGCTATTTCGCCGCCAGCCAACTCTTTTATCAGCAGTGCTGCCCTTTTTAGAACGTTCACAGTATTGCTGATGTCTACGCCTTTTTCAAAACGGGTGGCAGCATCTGTACGCAAGCCGTGCTTTAATGATGTTTTGCGGATGGTTTGCGGATTGAACCAGGCACTCTCCAAAAAAATATTTTTCGTTTCTTCCCTCACGCCGCTGCCAATGCCGCCATATACGCCGCCAATGCACATGCCTTCCCCATCCCCGTTGCAAATCATTAAATCTTCTGCAAATAATTTCCTTTGCTTGCCGTCAAGTGTTGTAAATGCAGTTCCCTCAGCAAGGTTCTTTACAACAATTTTGTTGCCTTTTACTTTGTCAGCATCAAAAGCATGCAATGGCTGCCCTGTTTCATGCAAAATGAAATTAGTAATGTCAACAATATTATTGATGGGGCGCAAACCAATGGCTTTCAATTTTAGCTGCAGCCATTTTGGGCTCTCCTTTACCGTTACATTCTGCAGGCTTACGCCTGCATAACGCTGGCACGCATTTGTATTTTCTATTGAAACACCAATAGCCAGGTTGTTGCTATCAGCTTTAAAGCCTGCCTTAAACGGCGACACAACTGATACTTTTTTATTATTGTGATGGGTAAGGCAAGCGCAAACATCTTTTGCCACGCCCAAATGGCTCATAGCATCCATCCTGTTTGGCGTAAGGCCAATTTCATATACCCAATCGCTATAGGTTCCGAAGTATTCAGCGGCAGGCATCCCCACTTCTGTATCAGCAGGCAATACCATAATGCCTGCATGGCTATCACTCAGGCCAATTTCATCCTCGGCGCATATCATCCCAAAACTTTCCACGCCACGTATTTTGGCTTTCTTCATTGTCATTGGGTCGCCGTCTGCCGGGTAAATAGTTGCCCCAACGGTTGCCACCACTACTTTTTGCCCAACTGCCACATTGGGTGCACCGCATACAATTTGCAATGGTTCGCCTGCGCCTATGTTTACTTTTGTCAGGCTTAATTTATCTGCATCCGGGTGCTTGGCACATTCCAAAACTTCGCCAATAACCAGGCCTTGCAAACCGCCTTCTATCTCCTCGTATTTTTCAAGGCTCTCCACTTCAAGCCCTATGGAAGTAAGGATTTTGCCCAGCTTTTCCGGTTCAATTGTTTCTGGAAGGTATGTGCTTAGCCAGTTGTAACTAATGGTCATTGGTTGATTGCAGTTTTTTTGAATTGTCGCAAAGATAACT
>CAYRRL010000275.1:0-594 GCA_964426665.1 uncultured Ferruginibacter sp.
TTGAGCATTGCTGACAAGCAAATTGAACGCTATGAAAAAGTAGCGGCAGAGTTTGATGATTTTACAGACAGGTTCCCCGAAAGCAAATTGCGCAAGGAAGCCGAAGAATACAAAGCCTTAAGTATAAACAACATTAAAGACATACAAAATGAGCAAGCTAAGACGCCAGCACAGCTCTAGCACCAGCAGCGTGGTAGAGCCAAAAAACTTGTACGACCTGAAAGAAAAAACGGGCAACCTGTACGAGTCTATTGCAATTATTGCAAAACGTGCTAACCAGATAAATATTTCTGTAAAGGAGGAGTTGCACAACAAACTGGAAGAGTTTGCAAGCCATACCGACAGCCTTGAGGAAATACACGAAAACAAAGAGCAGATTGAAATTTCAAAAGCTTACGAGCGCATGCCTAACCCTGCGCTGCTGGCCACACAGGAATTTATTGAATCCAAAGTTTATTTCCGCAAGAACGAAGAAGACCTGTTCAGGTAATTTTGTAATATTATTTACAACAGTTTCAGTTAAGAATGTATATTTTTAATCCTCTGTTTACAGAGGATTTTTTATGCTTGCAAACAAAAAAATATTGATAGGCG
>CAYRRL010000275.1:604-4852 GCA_964426665.1 uncultured Ferruginibacter sp.
TGCTTATAAAATCCCTATGCTGGTGCGGCTATTGGTAAAGGCAGGCGCAGAAGTGAAAATAATAATGACACCAGCGTCAAAAAATTTTGTTTCGGCGCTTAGTTTGTCAACCGTTTCCAAAAGCCCGGTGCTTTCAGATATTGCAGAAAACGATTCGTGGGCCAACCATGTAATGCTTGGCCGGTGGGCAGATATATTTGTGATAGCGCCATTAAGCTGCAACAGCCTGGCTAAAATGGCCAATGGCATTTGCGACAACTTGTTAACCGCTGTTTACCTTTCCGCTACCTGCCCGGTTGTAGTAGCGCCCGCCATGGACGAAGACATGTGGCACCACCCATCCACAAAAAGCAACCTTGAAAAAATATCGTCGTACGGCAACCTGATAATACCAGCCGAACATGGCGAACTGGCCAGTGGGTTGATTGGCGAGGGGAGAATGGCAGAGCCTGAAACTATTTCTTCATGGCTTGATGAGTTTTTTAAAAAAAAAGATAACCCGGTTGCTATCGGGTTAAAGGGGAAGAAAGCGCTTGTAACAGCCGGGCCCACTTATGAAGCTATAGACCCTGTAAGGTTTATCGGCAATTATTCCTCCGGTAAAATGGGGCTTGCTATTGCAGAAGAACTGTTTCTTCGTGGGGCTGAAGTAACACTTGTAATAGGCCCTTCATCTGAAAAAATACCGGCTGGCATCAAGGCAATACAAATAAAATCGGCGGCTGATATGCTGGGCGCCTGCCTCTCAGAATTTGACGATGCTGATATTGCCGTAATGAGCGCTGCTGTGGCAGATTATACACCCGTAACGGTAGCAGGCGAAAAGATAAAAAAAGCAAGCGATTCGTTTTCGATAGAACTAATGAAAACAACTGACATACTAAAAGAACTGGGCGCAAAAAAGAATGCAAAACAATTGTTGGTAGGCTTTGCCCTGGAGACAAACAATGAGAGGGAAAATGCTTTGAAAAAACTAAGCAGCAAGAATGCAGATTTAATTGTGCTTAACTCACTTAAAGATGCCGGCGCAGGCTTTGGCTATAATACAAACAAGGTTACCATCTTTGACACGAAGGGCAACGAGTATAAGTTTGAAACCAAATCAAAAAAGGAAGTGGCAGCAGATATTGTAAATACAATCATTCAACTGAGCAATGAAAAAAATTAAAGCAGTATTGGTACTGGCCGGGCTGGCTGCAGCGCATTTTGCAGGCGCACAGGAACTGAACGCCAGGGTAACGGTTAATAGCACCAGGGTAGGCAACACCGTTAATAAGAAAACATTCCAGACGCTTCAAAACGCATTGAACACTTTTGTGAACAACCGTAAATGGAGCACCGATGAATTTGCTGCCAACGAAAAAATAGAGTGCAACTTTTTATTGAACCTGCAGCAAACAGAAAATGCAAATGTATATTCAGCTTCGCTTACCGTACAGGCAGCAAGGCCGGTGTTTAACAGTACTTACATGTCGCCTATCATCAACTTTCAGGATGAAGACGTAACTTTTAAATACGTGGAATTCCAGCAGCTTGAATTCAACGACAACCGTGCAGGCGGCAGCGATGGCGAAGCGGCCAATTTAACTGCTGTGTTTGCCTATTATGTTTATATGATTTTAGGTTTTGACTACGACTCTTATTCGCCCAAAGGCGGCAATGCATATTTTTTAAAAGCGCAAAACATAGTAAACAATGCGCCCGAGGGCAGGGGCATCAGCGGGTGGAAAGCTTTTGACGGCATAAGGAACCGCTACTGGCTGGTGGAAAACATGACAAACAGCCGCTATGCAGTAATGCATGATGTGTATTATAACTACTACCGCTTGGCATTTGATAAAATGTACGATGATGAAAATGCCGCCAGGGCAGAAATGCTGAATGTGCTGAACCTGCTGGCTAACTTTAATAACGACAACCCCAACACAATGATAAACCAGTTTTTCTTTCAGGGCAAGGCAAACGAACTGATAAAGATGTTTGCCAAAGCGCCCCAGCAGGACAAAACAAGGGCAGCCGAACTGCTTGCCAGGATGGATATTGCCAATGCAGGCCGCTATAAAAGTGAACTGAAATGAAACCGTATTTAATGGCTGCATTGTCTGTTGCATTGCTTTTATACGCATGCGGCAGCAAAGAAAAAGAAGGGCAGGGCAGGCTGCTGGATGAAAAAAAAATGCAGGCGGTATTGTGGGATGTGCTGCAGGCAGGCGCTTTTACCCAAAATTTTGTTGCAAAGGACAGCACGCTTGACGACTCTGTTGAAAATGCAGCCCTGCAAAAAAAAATATTCGGGCTGCATAAAATAACCCGTGAAGATTTTTATTACAGCTACAATTATTATTCGCTTAAGCCCCACGCAATGAAAAAAATATTGGACAGCATTGTTGCTGCAGCGGGGCGTGAAAAAGACAAAATAATGATAGAACGCTATGGCGGCAGCAAGCAAAAATTAGAAAAGGAATAACTAAGGCAGTTTGCTTATCCCGTACCTGTCAAGTGTTTCATTGTGCTTTTCATCCACAAAAGTTTCTTCATAAGCCATGCCCAGCTTAAGCAGCAGTTTTACCGATGCTGCATTATCAGCCAAAGTAATAGCCAGTATTTTTTCCATTTTTAATTTGCTGAATGCAAACTGCAGCACAGCCCCGGCTATTTCAAAAGCATAGCCCTGGCCTGTATGCTGAGGCAAAAAGGCATAGCCAATATCGGGGTGCGGCAAATAACCCCGTTTTATCAAGCCGCACATGCCAACTGGCGCATGGCTGTTTCTTAAAGCTACAAGCCACAGCCCAAAGCCGTTTGCTGCATAGCTGCTTAGCGGGCCGTTGGCAAGATACTGCCTTGCCTGCGCCGCTGTTTTTACATTCCTGTCGCCAATGTATTTTATCCAACCCGGGGTGTTGAGCAGTTCAATGATAAATGGGGTGTCGGTAAGCGTTAGCTGGCGCAAAACCAACCGCTCTGTTTGCAAAATATAATTAATGGGCTGCATGGTTTGGATAGTAGGCGAAGCTAAAGAGATTATTCATTAATGGCAAACCAGCTATTGCAAACTCCGGGTGCCGAAGGGCCTAAGCCACAAAACGAGGGCTGGCTTGGGTTAAACACCCGATGATAACCTTTTTTTTAAACCATAAAACAGGCGTTTTGCAGACAACCTATTTCAGGACGGGACAATGCGCCTGACTAGGAGTGTTGGCTTGTTACAGTGGTTGTTCCAACGGGTTTGTCCGCTGAGGTGATATCGGGTTTATCAGCTTCTTAATTCTTTAATTTTGGCTTTAATATATTCCTCCTTATTCTTCTTCACCTCTTTTATTTCGGCTTTTTTAACCTTGTCAATATCATAATATTTTTCCGACCAAATTCCAATTTCAATCATTAACGGCAACAGGTCAATTCCTTTTGGGGTGAGTTTATACAAAACTTTTGCTTTGCTGCCGGGATGGCTCAATTTTTCAATCACGCCATTTTCTTCCAATGCCAGCAACCGGGAAGCCAAAATATTGGTTGCAATGCCTTCTGCTGACTTTAAAAAGTCGCCATAAGTGCATTGTTTGGCATTCATTAAATCCCTTATAATCAACAGCGACCACTTGTCGCCCCACACATCAAGGGAGCAACTTACGGGACAATCTGACCTTCTGCTTTCCTTCTGCATAAAAAAATTTAAAATATTTTTTTAAAAGCACTTGCAATTTGCAAGTAATGTATATATTTGCACTTGCAAATTGCAAGCAAATTTATGAATCAATAATTAAAACTGGTAAAAAATGAAAAAAAATATTTTAGTAACAGGCGCCTCTTCAGGCTTTGGTTTGCTGGTAGCAAACGAACTGCACAAACAAGGGTTCAATGTAATTGGTACAAGCCGCAACCCAGAAAAGTATGCAGCAAAGTTTCCCTTCAGAATGATATCATTAGACCTGGACTCTGAACAATCAATAGCTTCTTTTCCAGAAAGGCTATTCCGTGAAATAAGCCAGTTGGATATTCTTATTAACAATGCCGGCTTTTTAGTTTCTGGTATTGCAGAAGAAATACCTGTTGAGTTAGGAAGGCAACAATTTGAAACTAATTTCTGGGGAACTATTAAGGTAACCAATGCTGTATTGCCCTATTTCAGAAAACAAAAATCCGGTAAAATAATAACGGTAGGTTCAATTGTAGGGTTGGTGTCATTCCCCAATGCAGCTTATTATGCAGCCTCCAAACATGCATTGGAAGGTTATTTCAAATCATTGC
>CAYRRL010000276.1:0-4829 GCA_964426665.1 uncultured Ferruginibacter sp.
TATGGGATGTAATTGTAGATCCTGCCCGTAAAATACGTGTGGGCAACAAATTATACTTTGGTGAAAACGATGAGTTAGTAGCTGAAGTAATTGACAACACCACCAGCCGTGGCCGTACCATCCGTTTTTTGTGGGAAGATACAGAAGAGTCATTTCGTAAGATGCTGGACTTTATGGGAGAAACCCCACTGCCCAAATACATTAAGCGCAAGCCTGATGAAGATGATAAAGAACGCTACCAAACGGTATATGCCAAGCATGAAGGTGCTGTGGCTGCACCAACTGCCGGCCTGCACTTTAGTAAAGAGCTTATAAAAAGGCTTGAAATAAAAGGTATCCGTTTTGCTGAAACTACTTTGCACACGGGCCTCGGTACCTTCCGCCCGATTGAGGTAGAAGATTTGAGCAAACATAAAATGGATGCAGAATATTATGCCATTGATGAAACTGCCTGTGCCATTGTGAATAAGGCTAAAACAGAAGGCCACCGCATTTGCTCAATAGGCACCACTACTATGCGTTCATTAGAATCATCGTTTACAGCACAAAAATTATTAAAACCATCTGAAGGCTGGACGAATATGTTTATTCACCCGCCATATAATTTTTCAATTGCCGATTCATTGGTTACAAACTTTCATTTGCCAAAAACAAGTTTGCTGATTATGACCTGCGCTTTTGGTGGATACGATTTAATAATGGAAGCGTACAAAAAAGCGATTAAAGACAAATACCGTTTCTTTAGTTATGGAGATGCGTTGATGGTGGTGTAAGGATGTAATATTTTTTTTGAAGATTTAATTTTGAAAAGCTCCCTTAACAGGGAGTTTTTTTATTGCCCTGCCACATCAAGTTTAAAACCAGTATTTACAATAAGTGAGGCGCCAGGCATGGTGCTTACAGCATGGCAACTGGCATTGGAATTTATAACAGGGTAATTGGGAGCGCCTGATTTTATTACTGCATCAATGTATTGGTTGGGCACAATACCGCAGCTCCAGTTATTACTATCTTCCCAGGCTGTGCTTACTGCTCCTGTCCAACTGCTGGTAAATTTTAAAGTGATGGGTGTGCTTATGATAGTACTGGGGCCGTTTGTTTGCACACAGCGATATTGGTAGCCATAATAATTTTGAGGAACATTATTCAATATGAGTATGTTGCTGTCGGTACCGGTGTAAATAGTATTGTTGCTAATGTTTGTGAAGCCGCTGCCTGCATCCACCTGCCATTGTGCAGTATATCCATTTACTGTATTCACAGAAAAATAGGTTTTGCTGTTTGGGCAAATTTTTCTTTCGGCTATTTCATTACACTGAGTGCTGTAAAAAAGTACGGCAGAGTCAACATAAAAGCTTGTGTCGGCACCAATATTCATTTTTATGCGATACAGGATACTAACGCCACTGGTATATGCAGAAAGCGTATCTCTAAAAGAAAAGGTACGGTTGATAAAGCCACCACTAAAGTTTTGTGTGTGCAGTAAAGTATAACCAGCATCGGATGGTAATTTTCTTTCCAACTGTACATTCATTTCTGCTGATGCTTTAATACCAATATCAAATGAAGCTACGCATGCGCTAATGCCGGCAGTATGTGTATGCAACTGCTGTATAAATTTTACAAAAGCAATTTTTACATCCGGTATGCCATAGCCGCTGCGATCATCTGGGGTTGCATACCTGTCTGCTGATTGGCGAAGACCCTGCATTAATTGAAGATTATTTATTTCAGGAAAAGCCTGCCACAAACAAGTAGCTGTGCCAGCCATTACAGGACAGGCATACGAAGTGCCGCTGCCAGTTACCGGTACACCGCTGGTACTGTTGGCAACTACTGCCGGGTTGCCTGCGGCTGCTACATCGGGTTTTATTTGCCCGTCAAAATTGGGTCCATAACCACTAAAGCTTGCCACCAGTCTTATTGAATTTACAGCACCAACAGTAAGTGCACTGTCAGCATCACCTGGTGTAGCGATATAATGCCAGGGCCTGTCACCATCATTACCGGCTGCCGCTACTACCAGCATCCCTTTTTTTGCTGCCAGGTTTGCGGCTTGTGCAATGATGGTTTTATTACCGGTAAGATCACTATAGGTATGGTTTTGCGATGAATTATCAAAGCCAGTATAACCAAGTGAAACAGATATCACATCTACGCCAAGGCTGTCTGCCCTTTCTGCACCAGCAGCCCAATAGTGTTCTTCAATAAGATATTCGGTTGCTACATCTTCTGTTCGATACAGGTAAAATGATGCCTGTGGTGAAGTGCCAACAAACGAACCGGGCATATTGGCTGACATGGTGCTGAAGCACTTCATGCCATGAGAATCATCTTCATTCACACTGCTGTCTCTTGCAAGAAAATCCCATGTACCTAATATTTGATTGTTGTTTCTTACACTATCAAAAGTTGGCAGGGTGAGATAATTATAAAAACCATCATCTGTAACACATACCTGCATGCCTTGCCCACGAAAACCGTAATTGTGTAAAAAATCTGTTCTGTGATTGTTTATTTGTGTGGATGCTATGCCATAATCATAATAACCTGCGACGCTTTGTACAGATGAAGTTCTTGCAGTGTACAAATCTTCCAGGTTTTCTATTTCGTTTTCTTCAAAAAATTTATTTTTTCTCTCTCTTACACCCACACCTGATGAAGAGGCAACAAAATCAAAACTGTTGATTTTGGTTAAAGCCGCTGCATCGGTAGTGAAAATGATTACCTCATTAAGCCATTTGCTCCAGCCCAAAATAGTTACGTTGCCAGCAAGACGGATACTGTCGATATAGCGTGGCGTTAATGGCAGGTCGGTTTCATCAACAGGTATATTGTAACGTAGCCTCCTGTTAATAGAGCGTTGTGTAAGAAACTGTGATGGGTTGCTTATAGAAAATGGGGTACCGGTTTTATTTTTAAGCTTTACAACATAACGGGAAAACTGTGCATGGCTTTGCAGGCAGGCGGTACAGCTAAATAATACAAACAGCAATAAACATTTCTTCATAACAAGCGATGTACAAAGGAAATGTAAAAATAAGGCATCTGTGTAAGTTAAGAAGACTATGTAAGGTGCTACCCCAACATTTTAAAAACGATTACAGCCAGCACAGCGCCTGCAATTGGGGCAAGCACAGGTATCCAGCTATAGCCCCAGTCGCTGTCACGTTTATTTTTTATGGGCAAAATAAAGTGCAGGATACGTGGCCCCAAATCCCTTGCAGGGTTAATAGCATAACCAGTGCTGCCACCAAGCGACAATCCAATACCTAATACAAGCAATGCAACTGGTAGTGCGTCTAATGAACCAAGCTTGTTTTCGGGAGAGCTTAAGAATAACACACCCATCACCAGCATTAAGGTTCCAATCACTTCGCTGATAAAATTATTAATGGTGTTTCTTATGGCAGGCGCTGTACAAAATACAGCCATTTTTAATTATTTTTTTTCTGTTTCATCAAAATGCTGACGGTAACTTAACCAAACTAAAAGCGACCCAAACATAGCGCCGAGCATTTGTGCAGTAATATACAAAGGCACATTGCTCCAGTCATTATTTTTTACTGCCAGTGCTATGGTAACAGCAGGATTAAGATTGGCACCGCTTGCTGTGCTTGCATATACACCCACAAATACCGCCATTGCCCAGCCAAATGTTATCACAATCCATCCACTGCCATTGCCTTTGGTTTTGTTTAAAACAACATTGGCTACAACGCCATTGCCAAGCAATAATAAAATTGAAGTGCCAACAAATTCTGAAATAAAAGGGGACATGGTATGAATTTTAAAGTTTGTTATTGAAAGTGAACAATATAGTTTTCAGCAAGTTTGTTAAATGATAATATTTGCTGGCTTTGCCATAACTCATCTTTACTTAATTCCTTAGCCATTATTAATGCAACAACAGGCGCTGCTTCTATTGCTGCCTTAGCATCAAGAAAAAGCAAACGTATCCTTCTTGCTAATATATCTTCCACAGTTATTGCCATTTCATTTTGTACAAACCATTTTACTTCTGCTTTTGAGTAAGGATACTGTGGGTGTATTTTTTCGGATAAAGAACTTTCCTCTTCCATCATGCTTTTTATTATTACAGCGTCTTTTCCGTAAACAGATAAGTGAGAAGTGTCGTTATTATTTGTAAACCCATGCAACTGCAGGTTAGATGTTTTGCAGCCAACTTTTTTTAAACCTGCTGTTGTTATTGCTTTATCAATTGCATGTTCGGCCATACTCCTGTATGTAGTCCATTTACCGCCGGTAACATGTATCAATCCTGATGGCAGCACTTCTATATGATGGTCACGGGGCATTACAGCAGTTTTTTTCTTGTCCCCTGATTTTGCCAAAGGCCTTAGGCCTGCAAATGCTGCAAGCACATCATTATATCCAATGTTTGCAACTGCATAGCGGTTAAAATGTTTTATTACAAAATCAATCTCCTCTCTTAATGCTTTTGGCTCTGCAGAAATATTTTCTACAGCCGTGTCGGTAGTGCCAAGTAATAATTTATCATGCCATGGAATGGCAAACAGCACTCTTCCATCATCAGTTTTAGGAACCATCAAACCTGCAACCCCTTCAAAAAATTTTTTTTCTACCACCAAGTGTATTCCCTGTGATGGTGCAATGGTTTGTTCTTTGTGCCCTTCTGCCATTTGTAAGACTTCATCTGCAAACACACCGGTTGCATTGATGATTGCTTTTGCATTTATTTCAATTGTTTTGCCAGATAATTCATCCTTTGTAACAACTCCTTCTATTTTCCCATTTTTTTTTATAAAGCCAATCAGCGAAAAATAATTGATTACAGCAGCTCCTTG
>CAYRRL010000277.1:0-4816 GCA_964426665.1 uncultured Ferruginibacter sp.
CTCACCGGAAGTAGCGCCATAGAACGCAACATTGCCTATAATGATATTATCTTCAGGGACAAAAGTTGAACTTGGTGAAGGGTAAACAATCAACCTTGCGCCGCTTAGGCCTTTTCCAAAATAATCATTTGCATTGCCTTCCAATTCAAGCGTAACGCCTTTTGTATTAAAGGCCCCAAAACTTTGGCCTGCTGTGCCGGTGAATTTGAAATGAATGGTATCAGTAGGCAGCCCTTCAGATTTATAAATTTTGGAAATTTCGTTTGACAAGATGGTGCCTGTTGTCCGGTCAATACTTTTTATATCAAATGACGCCGAAACCTTTTCTTGCTTTTCCAAAGCAGGCTTTGCAGCTTCAAGCAATTTCCAATCCAGCACTTCATCAAGTTCATGGTCCTGGTTTTGCTGATGGTAAATGCCTGTATGTATAGAGGCAAATTCTTTGTGAAGAATTGGAGCTAAATCAAGTTTGCTGTGTTTCCAGTGCATGATATCATTCCTTCTTTCCAGGCAATCAACCTGGCCTATCATTTCATCCACAGTTTTGAAACCAAGCTGCGCCATAATTTCCCTCAACTCTTCAGTTAAAAATTTAAAAAGATTCACAACTGCATCTGCATTTCCTGTAAAGCGTTTTCTTAAATCTTCATCCTGTGTAGCCACACCAACAGGGCAAGTATTCAAATGGCATTTACGCATCATGATGCAACCCTCAGTTACCAGGGCTGCTGTAGCCACGCCCCACTCTTCTGCACCCAACAATGCTGCTATTGCAATATCTTTTCCGGTTTTTAGTTGCCCGTCTGTTTGCAATACAACACGGCTGCGTAATTTATTTTTGACCAATGTTTGATGCGCTTCGGCCAAACCAAGCTCCCACGGCAAGCCTGCATGTTTGATAGAACTTATTGGTGAAGCACCTGTCCCACCATCATTGCCTGCAATCAAAATCACATCTGCTTTCGCTTTTGCAACGCCCGCTGCAATAGTACCTACGCCTGCTTTTGAAACCAGTTTCACATTTATCCTTGCAGTTCTGTTGGCATTTTTCAAATCAAAAATTAATTGCGCCAAGTCTTCAATAGAATAAATATCGTGGTGGGGTGGCGGAGAAATCAAACCAACACCCGGGGTAGCATGGCGCACTTTGCCAATCCACTCATCTACTTTATGCCCTGGCAACTGCCCGCCTTCTCCGGGCTTGGCACCCTGTGCCATTTTTATTTGCAGTTCGTCTGCCTGTGTCAGGTAGTTGCTGGTAACACCAAACCTTGCAGAAGCCACTTGTTTAATTGCGCTACGCATTGAGTCGCCATTTGGCAATAGTTCATAGCGCAGTTCATCTTCCCCGCCTTCGCCTGTATTGCTTTTGCCTCCAATCCGGTTCATTGCAATTGCCAGCGTGCTATGTGCTTCATGTGAAATAGAACCAAAACTCATGGCGCCTGTAGCAAAGCGTTTCATAATTGTTTCTGCTGGCTCTACTTCATCAATAGAAACAGAAGGCCTGTTCTTTTTAAATTCAAAAAGACTACGCAGTGTGCAGGCTTTTTCTCCCTGGTCATTTACCAGCTTGGAATATTTTTTGAAAATTGCATAATCATTCAGCTTGGTTGAATACTGCAACAAGTGTATTGTTTGCGGATTGAACAAATGAAATTCACCCTTGCGTTTCCATTGATAAATGCCGCCAACCGGCAAGCGGTCAACAGGAATATCTTTTTTACTAAAAGCAAAGAAATGCTTTGCCAAGCTTTCCCTTGCTATATCATCAAGCCCCAATCCTTCAATACGTGAGATACAGCCAGTGAAACATTTATCAACAACCGATTGATTCAACCCGACAATCTCAAATATTTGTGCGCCCTGGTATGATTGCAAAGTAGAGATGCCCATTTTAGAAAACACTTTAAGCAACCCATCATTCACAGCTTTTACATAATTCTTTTTCATTTGCTCGGCATCCAGTTCTGTGTCTACCTTGCCCGTTAGTTTCATATCACGGATGCTGGATAAAGCCAAATATGGATTGATGGCTGTTGCACCAAAACCAATCAAACAAGCGAAGTGATGCACTTCCCAAACATCACCAGCTTCTACCACAATACCTACACTGCCCCTCATGCCACGGCGTATCAAGTGATGGTGCACTGTAGCCAATGCCAATAAAGATGGTATCGGCGCATGCTCGCTGTCAATAGCCCTGTCTGTTAAAATGATAACTTCAAACCCATCTTCCACAGCATCCACCGCATAACGGCAAAGCCTGTCTAAGCCAGCTTGTAATGAGCCAGGCTTACCATCAGCCCTGAAATACATCTGCAACGTTTTTGCCTGAAAAATTCCAGTATCTATACTTCTTATTTTTTCCAACTCATGATTGGTAAGAACGGGATGTTTTAGCGCAACAGTGTGGCAGCTTAATGGGTCTTCCACCAACAGGTTGCCATTATTGCCAACAAATGTTGCCAATGACATTACCAATCTTTCTCTTATTGGGTCAATTGGAGGATTGGTAACCTGTGCAAACAATTGCTTGAAATATGAACTCAAATGTTGCGGCTGGTCACTCAAGACTGCTAATGGGACATCTGTCCCCATGGAACCGATTGGCTCTTTGCCATCCAATGCCATTGGTGCAATAATAGTATCCAAATCTTCTGTAGAGTAGCCAAATGCTTTTTGGTATTTAAAAATCTGGTCGCTTTCCAGATGGGTAAACATTACTCTTGGCTCTGGCAATTCTTCCAAACGTATTTTATATTTATTCAGCCACTCGCCGTAAGGCTTTTGTGAGCAGATTTTATTTTTTACTTCTGTATCGCTGATAATCCTTCCCTGCTCCATATCCACCACAAACATTTTTCCAGGTTGCAGCCTTCCATATTCTTTCACATTAGCAGGCTCTACCGGCAATACGCCACTTTCAGAAGCCATGATAACACGGTCATCATGTGTTACACAATAACGGGAAGGGCGCAAGCCATTCCTGTCAAGTGTAGCACCAATTATTTTTCCATCGGTAAATGAAATAGAAGCCGGGCCATCCCAGGGTTCCATCATAGATGCATGATATTCATAAAAGGCTTTCTTCACAGGATCCATTTTATCATTATCATCCCATGCTTCAGGTATCAGCATCATCATCACATGCGGAAGCGGCCTGCCTGTAAGTGTTAGCAATTCAATCATGTTATCCAGGCAGGCAGAATCAGATTGAGCGCTTGTTACCACCGGCAACAGCATATCCATTTCCTCCTTAGTGAAATATGGAGATACAAAACCCTGCTCACTCGCTTTTAGCCAATTCAGGTTTCCTTGCAGCGTATTTATCTCGCCATTGTGTGCAATGTAACGGAATGGTTGCGCCAGTTTCCATGAAGGAAATGTATTAGTGGCAAACCTTGAATGCACTAAACCAAAAGCGCTTACAACTCTTTTATTACTCAAATCAGGGAAGTACCCTCTTACCTGTCCGCTTGTCAATTGTCCTTTATAAACAATTGTTTTATATGAAAGCGATGCTATATAAAAACCGATTGCATCTTTGCGTACGGTATTGTTGATAGTATGGCTGGCATAGTTTCGGAGAACAAAAAGCTTCCTTTCAAAATCCAATGGATTATTAATATGATCAGGACAAGCAATAAAAACCTGCTCCATCACGGGTTCTACAGATAATGCAGTAGGGCCAATGCCGGCTGTGTTTACCGGCACACTTCTGTACGTTAGTACTTCCAACCCTAACTTTTCAGCAGAGCGGTTAAAAATATCCCTGCATTCTTCCCTCAATTTTATTTCCTTCGGAAAGAAAATAACACCTACACCATATTTACCAAACGAAGGAAGATGAACACCCAGCTTTACGCATTCGTCAAAGAAAAACTCATGGGGAATTTGAAGAAAGATACCAGCGCCATCGCCGGTGTTTATTTCACAACCACATGCGCCACGATGCTCCATATTTTCCAATATGGTGAGTGCATCAGAAATATGCTGATGTGCTTTGTTGCCTTTTATATTGGCAACAAAGCCAATACCACAGGCATCCCTTTCAAACGAAGGATCATAGAGGCCTTGCTTTTCATTTCCGGCTAAGTAGTTTTTCTCCATCATGCTTTTACTTTTAGTTTGGCAATAATTTTTAGCAGGCAATCGTCGTATTGTTAAAACCGGGTAACAGATTCAGCTTATACCAGGTAACTAAATAAAGTATCATCCTTATTCAACTCTGTATAATTTATCAGGAATTTTTTCATGTTTGATAACAGGCGGTCATAATCTTCTTTATTCCTCAGCTCCACTCCCACCAATGCAGGGCCTGTTTCTTTATTATGCTTTTGCATGTATTCAAACCTGGTGATATCATCATGCTCACCAAGCACATGGTTTACAAACTCTTTCAATGCACCGGGGCGTTGTGCAAAACGGACAAGGAAATAATGCTTCAGCCCTTCATACTGAAGGCTGCGTTCTTTTATTTCCTGCATGCGGTCAATATCGTTGTTGCTGCCGCTTACGATACACACTACATTTTTTCCTTTTATTTCTTCTGCATAATCATCCAACACTGCAATGCTCATGGCACCTGCTGGCTCTACAACTATTGCGTCTTCATTATATAATTTTAAAATCGTAGTGCATATTTTTCCTTCAGCAACTAAATGCACATCATCCAGCACTTCTTTACAAATGGCAAATGTTTTATCTCCTACTCTCTTCACTGCTGCTCCATCAACAAAGCGGTCTATATTTTCCAGCGTAATTGGCTTGCCTGCTTTCAATGATTCATGCATTGCCGGTGCGCCTTCAGGCT
>CAYRRL010000278.1:0-4813 GCA_964426665.1 uncultured Ferruginibacter sp.
TAAAGTGCCTTTGTCTGAATAGTACCTCACATCAATATTGGGGTATATATCGCTGTAAGTTACTGCCTGGTATATTTTGCATCCGCCGTGCCATTTGGCCGGATCGTTGCCTATAAAATAATTGTTGTATGTATCTAATGGTTTTTCGGGCGCTGTTTTTATTAAAGGCGCTGCGCCTGCAAACCTTACCCTGTAAGCATGTTGGCGGAGCGTAAAAGTGCCGGTTGCCGCTGGCGCATATTTTTCATCTGTGCCTTTTGTATCGTGGGCATGGCCATGCACTCCCTCTGATAGTGCAGTTAAATCTTTTTCGTTTTGCAGCAATACAGTAAAGCCCTGCTGTTCCAGGAAAAAAGCACCGTTTGAGATGCTGCTTTTATAAGCTACCCTCCCGTCCCATTGGCCTTTGTTTTCAACAAACTGGAGTTGTGCAAATGAAATTTGCACAAAAAATAAAAGAGCAACCTGTAGTATGGTTTTAGAAAAGTTTATAGAAGGCACAGTTTTCAAGCAAAAAAATTTGATACAATTTAAAGAATTAAAACAAAAAACTACAGCAGATGTTTTGGAATAGCTTTTTTTCTTGTTAGAGGCTGCATGAAACCTACGAAATTTTGCTCCAAACCGTTTTCCCCTTATGGCTTTGCAAGTAATTTTTTACCGGCAAATTTTCTGCCATAGTTAAATCCGGGTCAGCAACTAAAATACCATTCACCAGTTCCTTGCATATTTCCAGCATAGTTTTGTCTTGCACAATACTGGCCAGTTTAAAATTCAGTACCCCGCTTTGCCTTGTGCCCTCAATGTCGCCGGGGCCGCGTATTTCAAGGTCTTTCTCTGCTATTTTAAAACCATCGTTGGTAGCGCACATTATGTTGAGGCGCTCCCTTGCATCTTTGCTTACTTTGGGCCCAGTTAATAATATGCAAAAACTTTTTTCGCTGCCCCTGCCCACCCTCCCACGAAGCTGGTGCAATTGCGATAGCCCAAATTTTTCGGCACTTTCAATCACCATTAAAGATGCATTTGGCACATTCACGCCCACTTCAATCACGGTGGTGCTTACCATTATTTGAGTATCATTTTTTACGAAGCGTTGCATATTGGTTTCCTTCTGCTCTGCTGTTTGCCTGCCATGCACCATGCTTATCCAGTACTTCGGCTCCGGAAAAAATGATTTTACCTCTTCATAACCCTTCATCAAATTTTCATAATCAAGCTTTGCAGACTCTTCAATAAGCGGATAAACAATATAAGCCTGCCGCCCTTTTGAAATTTCTTCCTTTACAAAGCCCATCACTTGTGGCCGCTTGTTTTCATAACGATGTATAGTGTGTATAGGTTGCCGGCCAGGGGGCAGTTCGTCAATCACGCTGTAGTCCAAATCGCCATAGGCTGTTAATGCAAGCGTGCGGGGGATGGGAGTTGCCGTCATCACCAGCACATGTGGCGGCAATAAATTTTTTTTCCACAAAGCCGCTCTTTGCGCCACGCCAAATTTGTGCTGCTCATCCACCACTGCAAAGCCTAAATTTTTAAACAAAACTTTATCCTCAATTACAGCATGGGTACCAATCAATATATTAATGCTCCCATCTTCGCAGCCTTTCAGTATTTCTTTTCTTTCCCTGGCTTTGGATGAGCCTGTAAGCAGCTTTACACAAACTGCCGGCATATTTTTCAACAAATTTTCTATGTTGTTGAAATGCTGTTGGGCCAAAATTTCTGTAGGTGCCATCAGCACACTTTGAAAAGGGATCCCGTCTTCCCGGGTGTTGCCAGCTGCAATCAGCATGCTCAATAAGGCTACTATAGTTTTGCCGCTGCCCACATCCCCCTGCAAGAGGCGGTTCATTTGCCTGCCGCTGCCTGTGTCTTTCCGTATTTCCTTCAGCACCCTTTTTTGTGAATTGGTCAGTTCAAATGGCAAATAGTTATTGTAAAAAGTATTGAAATGCCCGCCTACTTTTTCAAAAGCAAAGCCCTTGCTGAAACGGTGCCTTTCGCTGCGCCGGATGCCGAGCCTTAACTGTGCAAAAAACAACTCTTCAAATTTTATCCTCCTTGCAGCATGGCTGTACATTTCTTCGGATGAAGGGAAATGTATATGGCACACAGCTTCCCATCTTGATATAAAGCGGTATTGTTTTATGATAGCTTCCGGCAAATTTTCGGGGAAATCTTTTGCAGATAATAACTGCAGCAAAGCATAGGTGAGTTTTGCAAACGCCCTTCCATTCAGGCCTCTTGCTTTTAATTTTTCTGTTGATGGGTAAATAGGGTCGAGAAAATTTTTGCCGCTGGCCTTTTCAGTAGTGTAAGGCTCCAGCTCTGGGTGGGTAATTTGCAATTGCCCATTAAAAGAGCTTACTTTCCCAAACACTAAATATTGATGGCCGGTTTCTAATATTTTTTGTACCCAGCTAATGCCCTGGAACCAAACTAGTTCAATTTCGCCTGTATCATCCCTTAAATATGCTACCAGCCTTTTTGAGCTTTTCTCCCCCAGTATTTCAAAATAAGTAAGCTTGCCAGCCACTTGTGCATACTCTGTATTGTAATTAAGTTCTTTTATTTTGTCAACCTTTGTTTTGTCAAGGTGGCGCAGCGGGTATTGCTCCAGCAAATCTTTAAAAGTAAAAATGCCCAATTCTTTTTTTAATAAATCGGCACGCTGCGGCCCCACGCCTTTAATGTACTCAACAGGGCTTTGCAATATGTTGGATGCAGTGCTTATGTGGATGTGTTTTCACAAATATAAATGCTGATGGAATAATTGAGAAGGGTAGAGGCTAAGAGCGTAGCTTTAATAGCCCTGAAGTATCTACATAAGCATGCCCTGGCACGGTTATGCGGTTTTAGATACAAATGGTTTTACAGCATACTGCTTCCCGGCATTACTTGCACTTGCTCAACCCATCTTTAGCATTGGTATCATCTGGCTTATACAGTAAGCATTTTTGAAACAATAGCTTTGCGTCATTCGATTTGCCAAGGTTTAAATAGGCCCATCCCAATAAATAGTTCCCATCGTAATCAAATGGGTTCATATTAACCACTAACTCTAAGTATGTTGCAGCAACGTCATATTTTTTGATATTATAATAGTTTACGCCAACCCAGTAATTAGCCACGCTGTTGTATGGGTCAATCTTTAAAATCTCTTCATATTTGTTATAAGCCTTTACATATTGTTTGGCCTCATTGGCGGGTTTAATGTAGCCAAACCTGGCCTCAGTGCTGTACTTGCGCAAGTCAATGGCTTTTTGGTAATAGCCCATGCTTTTTTCGTGCTCTTTATTGGCATAATGCAGCCAGCCCAGGCGCAAGTTTATTTCATAGCTGTCAGCCTGGTAAACTTTTTGCAAATCGGCAATGGCAGCACTGTAATTGCCTTTGTATTCGTTGGTGTAGCTGGCTTTAAAGGCTTTGTGCGTATCTTCAAATGTTTGTGCATTTGCACTGATTGTAAAAAACAATACTGCTACGGCAAATGATGTTTTTAAAATTTCCATTGTAGGCCTCCTGTAAAATTGTGTTGTTTGATGATTAGATTATTAACCTTGTACTTAGATTTTTCTTCGTAAGTATAATTAAAGCTGGCAGTTAGTTTTTTTGATAACAAAACATAAACACTGCCGCCATACTTTGCCTTCTTTTTGTCAATATCATTATAAACATATAAAGCGTCATTGTCCAGCATTATATCATATGTGCCCAAAGTTGCATTGGCTTCTAACCAAATTTTTTTTGCAACAGCTAACCCGGCAACCTGTGTAAAAATACTGTTGTTGCTTGTAAAAATGGCTTTGCTTACAGTATAAAGTTTTGTATTGCCTAATGGGTAAGCTGACAAGCTAACATCAAACTGATTATAATTTTGTTTTGATATGGAAGCTGTGCTGCCAATAACTTTAAAGTGAAAAAAAGGAGTTGTGTACTTTAAGCCCCCAAATAAAATGCTGTTATTATAAATCAAGTTATTAAAAGGAGTATAAACATAATGATAGCCAACGAGCAAACTTAACCTGCCCGTTGCTGCAAAAATTAATTTTCCATAATACTCTTTTTGCTGAATATTAATATTTTGAAAATTAGTGACACCCATCGGAGCCATTCCGGGCTCATCAATAACCTGGTTGTACATGGCAAGGCTTTGTTGCAGCTCAAGCTTGTAGCCTAACAAAGTATTTAACCCCACACGTAAATATTGGGCATCTTTCCTGCGGATGAAACTGGTGGATTTATAACTAAACTCTGTTTCAATGCTGCTTAATGCGAATTCTTTCTCCTCATTCCGTTTTAATTTAGCGGCATAATACCTTGCTTCATTAGTATTATTTAAGTAAAGATTGTTCAGGTAAACATAATACAATGCGGTTTGGTTATCGTGTTCAGCATCATAAGCTTTTTGATATTGCGATAAACTGTGTGCATACTTGCCCTGCATATAATAGGCATAGCCTAATCTCATTTGCAGCAGGGAGGAACCAAAACCAGATTGTATTTTGTTAATTCCTCCCAGTTGCCCTGGTTGTAAAGCTGCAAAGACTTTGCATCCACTTCATCCGCTGTTTCTTTTACCTGGGCATCGGCATGCAATGCAAACAGCAAAAGGAAAATACTCAATAGTTTTTTGATGACCATACCACTTTGGTTTCTTTATTGTTTTTTGTGAATGAAAAAGCCGAAATACTCTCATTGTTTACTTCCACAGATGATTCGCTTACAATTTTTTTTATTTTCAAAAATTGCAAAATTTGCCTGCTCTTAACAACAAAGGCGGGGTTTAAAAAATCGTTTGATACAATGC
>CAYRRL010000279.1:0-4812 GCA_964426665.1 uncultured Ferruginibacter sp.
AATTTTCAATTTATCCCAATCAGGGGACAGGGTTTTCTTGCTATGTTTTTGATTGTTCGCTGGTTTACCTGGCATTGGATACATTTACTAAGCTCATCGCTTTTTTTCTTGCAGATATAGTTTGCATGGCATGCCTTTCGAGGGCGTTGTTGAGGATTTCTAAAACCATATCAGGGAAGCTTTTTTTAGACGCTTTTAATATGGCGCCGATAGAAGTAAAATTTTCATCTTCGCTAATACCGCATTGTGCATTTACCTCCAGCACATATAGTTTCCCTGTATTTTTATCTTTTCTGATATCTATTCTTGTATAGCCTGTGCCTTTTACAGATACAAATGCTTTCCAGCTTAATTTTTTTATTTCTTCCGCCTCGGCACGTTTTACTTTTTCATACTCATAAAAATTTTCTTCATCAGGCATTGCTTTTTCTTCTTCATATCAAACGATTTTTGAGAAAAGAAACACTTAAAAACTTTTCATTTTCCGGCAATGATTTATGAAATACCCTTTCAACGGGCTCGTATATCATCGTTCCTGCAGGGTTGTTGTAATCGCCTATAAGAAAACTGGTATATTCAGGGCCCTGCACAAATGCCTCTGCAATTAATCCATCGGTAACAAGGTTCCAGCCCCTGTACCCTTCAAACATTTCTTTAACCAACTTAGCAGCATCTGCTTCGTTATACACCACATTCTTTGTGCCTACGCCCATACTGCCGCCAGAAACTGAAGGTTTTATTATGACAGGCGTGCCCAACCTGTCAAATATTCCTTTGATATTATGCTTCCCGGTTTTTATAGCTTCCCACAAAGGTGTTGGCACTTTCGCTTTGTCAAACCTTTTTTTCATTGCCACTTTAGATGTGGTAACATGATAAAAGAATTCCTCAGCGCCTGTGTAAACAAGCTTCCTTTCTTCCAATAATTTCACAACCGATAAGCCAGGCGTGCCGTTTACTTCGTCGCCATCGCATATATTCAATACAATAGGGAAACAGGCATAGCTGTCCCTTTCAGCAACAATCTGTTCAATTACTTCATAATAATCCATCATTGTTACAGGCTGCCATTGCCACTGCAGGCCAAGCGCCGCAAAGGCAGTAGTGTATTCAGCAATGCTTTGTGAAAAATCGTAGTAATAATCCAGCGTCTCGTCTTCTGTGCGTACAAGGGGCGCAAGTACCCAAACCTTTGCAGGAAGGTTCAATGGATTGAAATGCCCAAAATTGAGTTCGGCCATGGGTTTCAAAAAGAACAAATGAATAAAATGGTTTAGTATCTAAAAGAGTTTGGCTGCTTTTTATAAATCGCAATAGGAAGGCCGGAAAAATTGGATTTCAATAAAAGGGAAACTCTTTATAGAGTAAATGTATGCAAAGGCATTTATAATAAAAAAATAAAGCAACCCAAATTTACAATAAATACAGGCTTGGTATTTGCCAGCCACCGTATTTTTTCAAGGGGCGCCGCGGCAAAAACTAGTAAATCAACGCACCGGAAATTCGGAAATTACTGGGCAAAAAAATCAGCAAATCCCCTCTTCCCCAACATAGAGTGATTATCTAATTTTACTTCCAATTCAATATTTACTTATGACAAACCAATCAGTTAATGGCAATGTTATTGCCCAGGCCCTCAGGTCCGTAGCTTATTTTTGGAAAAACCTTTTTGTCCCAAGCTCAACCAAAGAATTTAACCGCCTTAAAAATTTCATTGCATCTTAAATTCTTCGCCTGTAAAAAAAGAGAAAGAGCAACATGTGCTGATTTGCGTTGCACTGCCTGCGCAGGAAGCATAGCGATGCCTGGCGGGCTTATAAGCCTACTGCAGGCCGTTGGCTGTTGAAGCCGCTTTCGCTTATGCCAATTACTTTCGCCTGCTGCCTTGCCCCTGATTCAATTTCTGCGAGCAATTGTTTTTTTATTCCCTCGTCATAAAGGCCTGCAATAGCACACGCTTTGTCAAAATCTGTATGCATGCCAAAACCGTCCTGTACCGGCGGCATATTGCTTAGCCCGGGGAATACAATAAACCTTTTTACAAAATAAAAAAGGCTGCCCTCGATCTTTTTGGTGTACGATGTAAAAATTGTTTCCATAAAGTTCTTTTTAAAATTAATTTTAAAGAGTACAAAATCATTTGCACAAAAGGCAACCGGCCTGTGTTTAGCCGTGCAATTTTGGCACAAAAAAACCTAATGGAAATTCAGGGGATAAGGATAAAAGCTCTGGCTGTTTTTGAATGTACAGCCAGGGCAGCATAGCGGATTTTTAAAACGGGACACAGTATAATTATAAAGAGCACGCTAATTAAACAGGAAGGAGTTTATCCTTCTTGGGAAAGACGTAAACAAGCCCTGTGGCTGATAAGCGCTTTCCTTTTTTTGCTTTGCATTTTCCGCTACCATAGTAAAGCCCAGCGAAGGGAGGTTTACTTTGATATTCTTGTATTTTACCGAAATAGTGTTTTCGTTGTATTCTACCGAAGGGCCTTCGATAATTTGTGCCTTGCCGCCCATTTCAACGTTTGATTTTTCAAGCCTTATATCAGCATAAGTGTCGGTAACCCTTTTTACAATATCAATCTCAGCCTCGCTGATAACAGCAGGCGAAGATTTCCAGTAAGCTAAAGTAACTACATAGGACGTTGACAAAATGGACGCAACCTCATTTGGGGCCGCATGTGCAAATACCACAGTGCCAAAGAGCGGCAATTCGGCCTGCCTTTTATATTCGCCCCTGCCCTCCCTTACCATCACGAGCGGGCAAAAACATTCAATACCTTTTTTGTTCAATAATACGGCAACCCTCCTTTCCTTTAATGGGCGGGTATAAACTGCATACCAATTACGAGTCATTTGTAATAGTTTTTGGCGATGAAAAATGCAGCTTTTCAAATATGTATCAGACAATAAGCCTTTCAGAGGAATTGGTAAATAACCTTTACAACAGGAAGTTCAAATGGATAATGGGGAGCGTAAATCGTCAGGGGCAAAACAAACATACAATTATATTCTGAACAGGCAATATTTTTTGGGCTGTTTTTTCCATTTGTGGCACAAAGCACGGCAACAGTATAAACACACCGTAAATCTACGAATAGCAAAAGCGCTTGGTTTTAGCAGTTAGCCACATGGCAGCCAGTAGTAAATTTTCTCTTAAAGCCATATTTTTGGGCAAATACAGATTATGGAACAAACTAACCTTGGCATTGGCACCCGCCTGCAGCACACCCAATATGGCCCCGGCGTAATTGTGGGCATACGGTATGCCACCTATCTTATCTCCTTTATAAACCATGGCATAAAAGAAGTGGATAAAACGGACAACAGCCTGGAGGAGATAATACCGGAAAACTTAACAGAAGAAATAGAAACCGCCAGCGAAGTTGAAAAATCCCTGCTGAAAATTTTGCGGCTCTGGGGCGGCATTAGCGAAACAGTGCCGCTGGGCGACAAATGGAAAGGCGGCATGATGCTGTTGCAGCCTTATGACAAAACATTAAAGCCAAAAGAAATACCAGTTGAAGACTTCTTCCATAAGGTGGTAATGCTGCGTGACAGGCTGAGGGTGCTGGAACAAAACATAAACAGCAATAAAAAATTAAGCGACGAGGACAAAGTGAACATGCAGCAATACATAACACGTTGCTACGGCTCGCTTACCACGTTCAATGTGCTGTTTAAAAACAAAGAGCAGTGGTTTGTAGGCGAAAAAAGCGAATAGAATTGCCAGGATTGCGATCCGATAGCTATCGGGAGCAGAATAACAAATAACGATTAACCAACTGCATGCCCCGCATTTTTAAAAGCCTCTATATACAAGTTTTGGCAGCAATTGCCACCGGCGTATTGCTCGGGCACTTTTACCCCTCCTTTTCTGTGCAGTTAAAGCCCCTGGGCGATGGCTTTATCAAGCTGGTGAAGATGATGATTGCGCCTGTAATATTCTGCACCATTGTTACCGGCATTGCCGGCATGCAAAACACAAAAAAAGTGGGCAGCGTAGGCCTGAAAGCCATTATTTATTTTGAACTGGTAACAACACTGGCGCTTATAACCGGTTTGTTGGTAATGAATATCGTAAAGCCGGGCGAAGGGATGAATGTAAATGCCAGCCTGCTTGATGCAAAAGAAATGGGGCAATACGCCAGCCAGGCAAAAGAGCAAAACACTACAGATTTTATCCTGGGCGTTATCCCTGAAAATATCATCAGCGCTTTTGCGCAAAACCATTTGCTTCAGGTGCTTTTGTTTTCATTATTGATGGGTTTCGCATTGTCTAAAATAAAAGAGAAGGCAAGGCCATTGCTCAAAGGCATACAATCGCTGGAAGATAGCTTGTTTGCTGTGATACACATGATAATGAAGCTGGCGCCACTGGGTGCATTGGGCGCCATGGCATTCACGGTGGGCAAATACGGCATCAGCCTGCTGGGGCCGCTGGGCAATTTGATGCTTTGTTTTTATGCCACCTGCATCATTTTTATAGTATTGGTATTAGGCAGCATATTAAAACTGGCCGGCTATAATATTTTTAAACTGCTGCGCCATATAAAAGAAGAGCTGCTGATTGTGCTTGGCACTTCTTCATCAGAGCCTGCACTGCCGGGATTGATTGAAAAATTAGAAAAAGCCGGCTGCAGCGAACCCGTTACAGGGTTGGTGGTGCCAACAGGTTATTCATTCAACCTTGACGGCACTTGTATTTACCTCACCATGGCAGCCTTGTTTTTATCGCAGGCCACCAACACGCCCATGGATATAACCCACCAAATAAGCTTGCTGCTGGTTCTGTTAATTACATCAAAGG
>CAYRRL010000280.1:0-4795 GCA_964426665.1 uncultured Ferruginibacter sp.
ACCATTGCCTGGTCCCTTAATTCAGAACCAAAAGTGAAACCCGGTTTTGTTCTTGCTTCAAATGTGGTAGGCAAGCCACTAATGAGTTGCAATGCTGTGCTTTCCTGTCCGCTTAGTTTGTAAGCCGCAGCCAGTCTCCATTTTGCCTCGGCAGATAAATACTTGAATTCCTTCAAACGATTCATAGCGCCAAGCTCTGGTGCTTTTGCCAATGCCAATGTAAACAGGCGATAAGCCTGGTCTAAGTCTGCGCCATAATAATTTTCGCCTGTTACTGTCCAGCTATTCGCCCTGCTCCGCTGGAAATTTTTCCATTGTTGAATCATGTAATCGCTTACAAAATAACCATTGGCTTGTGCTTCTATTAAAAAATGGCCGGCATAGTTACTGCCCCATGCATCGCTTTCTGCTAAGCCTGGCCAATAACTAAAACCACCATCAGGCCTTTGGAAATTCTGCAGGCGCAGAATGCCGCTTTTTACATTTTTATCAACCAATGATTTTTTATAATCATCCAAATCGGTGAGCTGGTTCAACACTAACTGAGGGAATACAGAAGATGTTGTTTGCTCGATACAGCCATGAGGGTATTGAATCAGATAATCCAAACGCTTTTGCAAATTCATCGGCGGCACGCTTGATATTTCAATAACGGCAGTGCTTGTGTTTGGCGGTCCAATGGCAGATGCTGTTACATTCCATTGCTGGCCTGCATTTAATGCCATTTCGCTAACGCTTGTGACTGGTGGGTTTGCATTTCTTATATCTAACTCCACTTCATAGTTCGCTTTTTCATTGCCACTGCTTGCTGACAGTTTTACTTTTCCAATGCCTACATTTGGTTTTACCCTTACATCAAAGTATGCCATCTGTTCGCCTGTTTGTGCAAAGCTGATGTTTTGTGTATTAGCGCCAACAACTTCTAAAAAAGGATTGGATTGCAATGAAAGGCTTACATTCTTGATATTATTTTCCATTGCAAAAACAGTAACTGGCAGTTTGATGGTTTCCCCGGGGCCAAGTACACGTGGCATAGTTGCCAGCAGCATCAAAGGTTTTTTTACGGCTACATTTTTTTCTGCAAAACCATAAGCGCCTTCATGTGCGGCCACCACCATTGCCCTTACTGAGCCAATATAAGAAGGCAGTGTAAATGTTTTTGTTTGCTTGTCGCCTTTGCCTAAATGGAATGGGCCGAGATAAGCAACAACAGGCTTAAAACGGTTGGCTGTTTTTTGTTTTACTGGCCCGCCTTCTGCATCGCCACCAATGGTGAGTATCCTTTCAAGGCCACCGCTCCAGGCACCAATCACATAATCAAACATGTCGAAACTTTTTACGCCCAACGCTTCCCTTGCATAGAAAGCGCTGTGTGGGTCTGGGGTTTTAAACCTCGTTAAATCAAGCAGCCCTTCATCCACTATTGCAACGCAATAAGTCATTTCTTTTCCTTCCTGTTCGCTTACGGTAAAACTTGCCTGCTGCTCAGGGCGGATGCTGCTTGCAATACTCAGCACTGGTTTAAGAACCGTGTTTTTGTCTTCAATAAATATCGGGATGCTGCCATACATCCTTATTGGCAGGTCATTCACCGTTTGCGAATGTGGCTGCAGTAAACTTACGGTAGCATAAATATTCGGGGCCATTCCTTTTTCTATATCAAACTTAATTTGTGTTTGCCCTTGCTCTGTTTCTTTCCAGAATGATTTGATGACTTTGCTGCCGTTCTCTAAACTTACCAGCACCCTGCCACCTTTGCTGCTTGGGATGTTCAGCACTGCTTCATCACCAACATTATATTTTTCTTTGTTGCTGGTGAATGACAACATTGTGGCAGCCGTTTGGTCTTCGCTGTCGCCGCTGCGGCTTTGCCAGCCTGGTTCGTCAATGTAAAATGCAGAGCCAGTGATGTGCCCGCTTTTTAAATCTTTAACCAATAGCAGGTAACGGCCCCATTCGTTTGGAGATGTTTTAAACGCCCATTGCCCTTTGCCGTTAGCAAGCGCAACAGTTTCGGTTTTTATCAGCTTATTGTAAGAGTTTTGTGTAAAGTTGCTGAGGTTATCGCCGTTGTCATCCCACCACCAGCGCCATTGAATGCGGTAAAACTGCACTTCCAACTGTGAACTGCCTGCAACAGGGTTGCCCCTTGCATCCACATCTGCTAATTGCGCCGTATGTGTTTTGCCAGCCAATAAATAATTGAAAGGTTTTTCACCTTCTGGTAATTTTAATCCTGCATAGCTTGCATAAGGGCTGTAATTCATGTTTACATTGTCAATGCTGAATGCGCCGCCGGGTTCAAATACTTTTACCAGCAAGTTTGCATTGAGCATGCCGGGCGCTGCTTCGTCTGTTTCAAATGCAGGTTTCAATGTTGCATTGCCCTGTTCATCCAATGCGCCATCAAACATTGTTTTTTGTTGGGTAGAATAATCAGAAGTAGGATTGTCAAAAATATAGCCAGCGAATTTTGCAAAGCTTGTTTGTTTGGCATATAAAGAAGCATCAATCTTTGCTTTTAAATTTTTGCCCGGTGCACCAAACAGCCATTTGGCATTAATGGTGCCTGCCGTGGTGCCGCCGCTGCCAAGCAAGGGGTCTTTGCCAAAATCAACATTTATCTTTAACCGGTTTGGCATCACTGTTTCTACTTTAATTCTTTTTTCAAATACAGCCCCGCCGCATTTTACTTTCGCCAGCCAGTTGCCGGTAGGCGAGGAAGCATCCGTATTTGTTTTGAATAAATAAAAACCATCTTCTGCATTGCTCAGCACGGCATGCTTGTACAACTGATTTTGGGGTGTAAATAAACTAAACTCCACAGGATGGTCTTTTGGCAATTTGCCTTCCCTGTCTTCAATAATGCAATTGATAAACATGGTATCTCCCGGGCGCCATACGCCACGCTCGCCAAAAATGAAGCCCTTAATGCCATTCTTTATTTCTTCGCCGCTTACATCAAAACGGCTTAGCGCCAGTGAACTCCCATCGTCCAGTTTTAAGTAGCCTCTTTCATTCCCTTTTTTGGCAACCAGCAAATAAGGTTTTCTTTTCAATTCAATATTGGCAAAACCATCGCCGCCGCTTTTTCCTTTGTTGATAATTACCTGCTGGTAATCCATCACTTCAATGTCCACATCAGCCATTGGCTCTGTAGTAAGAATATTGCTAACGGCAACGGCGAGTTTATTATCATTGCCACGCTTTGCAGTTAAGCCAATATTGCTGGCAAGGATATTCCTTGTAGCCCAGCGGTCTTTATTGTAGTAAGATTTGCTGTTGGGGTCGTCACGCCTTTGCCAGTTGTAGCCGTAAGGATAATAAGTGTCGTACCTTCTCCAGAATTCTTCATCGTCATCCACGCCATTTTGCGAATACCCGTCATCATAACCGCCATAATATTCTTCTTCCTCTTCATCGCCGCCGCTTTTTTGTGTGGTATCAACTTTTGAATACAAGCTGTATTGTGGCCTGAACCCAATCGTTACCCGGTAAATAGCGCCCTGTTCTGTTTTTAAAAATTTATCTATGTCCAGTGAAAAACGTTGCTTCTTGTGCAGGTCGAGTGTTTTGTCATCATCAAGCCTTAATGTTTTTTCTACCACTGGCTTTGCAACCCTTCTCAATGAACTGTTTCCATCCAATGAATTATCCTGTAAAAACCTCGGCACATTGTTCTCATAAATTTTTATAATGCTGATGTCAACTGCATTCAGGTTTACTGATTCAAATGGCAACACCAATCTTCCAGCGTTAGGCAAGATGTTCCCTTTGCCATAAATTTTTACGCCGGGCAGTTTATTTTCAAAATTGATATTGGAAGTAAAGCCTTCTTCTAAAATGCCTCCCCATGTGTTTTTTATACCGCTGTTGATGTTCACTGTATAATTTCCATCAAGCACGCCATTGCCAAACACTTTTACTTCGCTGCCATTAATGGTATAGGAAACATCGCTTTGGTTGGCAATTGAAATCAGGCCGTCCAGCTCCTGCCCAATGGCCAACGGGTCGCTGAACTGCACCGAAGCATATTGTTGCGCCTCGTTCATCGCCATTACATTCAGCACTTTAAATTCCCCTGCAGCAGGCACAGCAATTTGTTTTTCGCCTTTTGCTTCCATACCCATCGGTTTGCCATTCCATACAATTTCCACATTGTTGGTGTTGCTGCCTCTTACAATCCCTTCAATGGTATAAATATGCGACTTTGCTGCATCATTATGCTGCCATTTAACTGTAAGTGCTTTCCCGTTTTGTGCAGCGCTCAATAATTTTTCGACTGCTTTGCCATCTTCAATATCTGCTGTCTCCAGTTCGCCAGCAATAAACATCCTGTTTTTTGCAGCGGCGCTACGCAGCCCGTCGTCTTTTACAACAAACGAAGGCTTCACTGTTTCGATGTTGAACTTAAATTTTTTGAACTTGCTTTCGGCAACAGATGTTACTTTCCCTAAATTAAAATTCACTTCATAGAGTTGGCCGGGTTGCAGGTTTTCAGCGGGTTTAAATTCAACAGTGGTGGCATCAATCCAAACTGTTTTGCCTTTTACCGAAGGGGAAAAATCAAAGAGGCTCTCTTTTACTTCTTCGCCTACAGTGTGGGTAGTGCTGGCAGTGTTCGCCAGTTGGATACGGACAGCAGATGTTTTGGACACAATGCCTGTGGTGTAGGCATCAATGTACCTGCTGAATGCAGGGTCCACTTCAATCCATTTGTTTTTGGTACAGGAAAAAAAGATAATGGCTGTTGCTAAAAACAGCATCCCGAACAATGTTCGGGACAGGGTGGCAC
>CAYRRL010000281.1:0-4743 GCA_964426665.1 uncultured Ferruginibacter sp.
TTCCCCATTTTTGCCCCAATGAAAAAAATAATCATTACGATTGATGGCTGGTCTTCCTGCGGAAAAAGCACTTTGGCAAAACAACTGGCTAAAGCGCTTGGCTATGTATATATAGACAGCGGCGCCATGTACCGTGCCATCACCCTCTATTTTTTACGCAATGCCATTGACTGGGCAAATAAAAAAGAAGTAACAAAAGCATTGGAAAATATTGCCCTTGAATTTGAATACAATGAGAAATCCAATCAGTCAGAAATTCTGTTGAATGGCGAGAATGTGGAATATATGATACGGGATATGATTGTGGCAGAAAAAGTAAGCGATGTAGCTGCCGTAAAGGAAGTGAGGGAATTTGCTGTGGGCCAGCAGAAAAAAATGGGAAAGAAGAAAGGCATCATCATGGATGGAAGGGATATCGGCACCACCGTTTTCCCCCGTGCAGAAATTAAGTTTTTTATGACAGCAGATATTGCTGTAAGAGTGGAAAGGAGGTTTAAAGAGATGTTTGAAAAAAATCCCAACGTTACCATTGAAGAAGTAAAAAGCAACCTGGAAATGAGGGATTATATAGACAGCAACCGGGATGTAAGCCCATTGCGACAGGCCAAAGACGCTATTGTGCTCGACAACACCAACCTTACCATGGAGCAGCAGTTGAAATTTGCCCTCAATACAGTTGAAAAAGCCATCAATTAACAAGCGCTGCACAATTTTCATCCTTCATTTTCAGTTATTAGCAGGTTGCTCCAGCAATGCGGCATAAATTTTTTTAGCATTTCTTTAAACCATCGGCAAAGCGACCCGTCTGAATTGCAACCAAATTTCACAACCGAAAAAATTAATTATGAAAAAGCAGCTCACATTTATGTCCGTAGCCATTTTATCGGCAGGGCTATTTTTTGCATCTTGTAAAAAAGAAAAAACAACAGACATTAATGACAACGAAACCGAACTGGCATTGCAAAGCGACGACCAGGCAAGGTTTTCTGCGGAAAGCGATGCCGCTGATGACGATGCTAATTTAGCATTGGAAAGTTTTGGCGGCACCTACGCAGGCGCAAGGCCAATATCGCCGCTGCCGCGCCTGTGCGATGCCGATGTAACAGTTGACACAACATCTACTCCCAGAACAATTACTATTACTTACAGCGGCGATACATGCCCGGGTGCACGCCGTGTACGCACTGGCAGCGTGGTGCTGACATTTACTGGTGGTTTCCGCTGGGCAGCGGCGGGCTCGAATTTTAATATTACTTACAATAATCTAAAAGTTACCCGGTTAGCCGACAATAAGAGCATTATCATCAATGGCAACAAAACCATTACGAACGTAACCGGCGGCAAACTGTCAAACCTTGCTTCGCTTGGCACTGTAACGCACACAGTTACCAGCCCTGGCATGTCTGTAACATTCGACAATGGCGCACAGCGCACATGGAAGGTAGCAAGGCAAAGAACATTTACTTATGACAACGGTGTTGTAATTTCTGTAACCGGTATAGGGCCTGCAGCACTTGGCACCGGCGTGGCAGAGTGGGGAACCAACAGGTTTGGCCGTGATTTTAAAAGTGCTATACTGCAACCAATGGTTGTAAAGCAAAGCTGCGATTTCCGTTTGGTTAGCGGGCAGGTTCAGCACACTGGGTTCTTTGTAACCACTACTACTACTTTTGGCCTTGATGCAAATGGCGACCCCGTTACAACCTGCCCATCTGGCCCATTTTATTTAAAAAGAGTGTGGGTAGCTGCTAATGGCCAACAACGCCAGTATATTGGGCCTTACTAATATTTCATTTTTTGATTTTAATACAATGCAATCCCCAAATTATTTGGGGATTGTTTTATTTAAAGCCAACCAGACCTGCGGAAAAGCAGGTAGATAATGGCACAAAGTGTAATTGTAAAAGCAACAACCAAAGGGTAGCCATAATGCCATTCCAGTTCAGGCATAAACTTAAAATTCATCCCATAGAAGCCAGCCACCATGGTGGGAACGGCGATGATGGCAGCCCAGCCGGCGAATTTTTTTGACACGTCGCTTTGCGAAATAGATATAAGGGAAAAGTTGGCTTCAAGTGCTGTATTAAGCAACTCACGGGCATGGTCAACCATTTCGTTAATGCGCAGGGCATGGTCATATATATCACGGAAATAGGGTTGTGTCTCCTCCGAAATCAAAGTGATGTCGAAACGCATGAGGCGGTTGGCAATATCTATTAATGGCGACACGGCTCTTTTTATATCAAGCAATTCCCTTTTTAATTGATAAATATCTTCGGTAGTTTGCCTGCTGGGTTTTTCTTTAAATACTTTTTCTTCTATGTGCTGCAATGTTTCTTCCATTGTTTCCACTACAGGAAAATACTGGTCAACTATAGAATCCATCACTGCATATAAAGCAAAGCCCTGGCCTTTTTTTAACAGGTGTGGTGTGCTTTCGCACCGTGCCCTTACATCAGCATACGAGATAGTGCTGCCATGCCTGATGGTGATTAAAAAATGATGGCCCACAAAAAAATGCGTTTCCCCAAAATCAGCATGGCCTGTTGTTTTATTTATTTGCGCTGTACGCAACACGGCAAATAATGTGTCGCCATACATTTCAATCTTGGGGCGCTGGTGGGCATTGTGTGCGTCTTCTATGGCAAGGTCGTGCAGGTTGAATTGCTGCTGCAATTGTTGCAGTGTGGCTTCGTCAGGCTCGTGCAGGCCAATCCATATAAACTGTTCTGACTCCTGTAATATTTTTTTTACATCGCTTAATGCAACATTCGCCATGCGTCGGCCATCAAGGTAAGCGGCGCAGTTTATTATTTCACTCATAGCTGCAGGTATTGGCAATCGTTAAAAAATCCATTTCAATTTAGGCAATTAAAATAATTTATCTATGCCCGGGCTATTGCTTTTTTGTTAACCGGCTTTTTGCTTTTGCCAGGGCAGCCACTGTTTTTTTTACGCAGCCATATAAGTCTTTTTTTACTTCACCTTCCCAAAACCTTATTACTATGTAGCCTCTTTGCTGCAGCCATTTGGTGTTTTCTAAGTCCCTCTGCATGTTGCGCTCAATCTTATTTATCCAGTATTTCCTGTTCGATTTTATTTTCTTTTTCTTTTGCCTCCAGTTGTACCCATGCCAAAACTCTCCGTCCACAAATACAACAGTTTTATACTTATTGAAAACTATATCAGGCTTGCCTTTAAGGGTTGAAACATTAATACGGTAGCGGAGCCCAAGTTGCCAAAGCGCTTTCCTTAATGCTATTTCCGCTTTAGTATTCTTGCTGCGGATTTTGCTCATGAGCGCCGAGCGCTCTTTTGTAGTATTGAATACAAACTTGGCCAAGGATGCATTGTTTTGAAAAACTGTTTATTGCTTTTTAATATGTATTGATTGCCCAACCAATTTCCATGCCCCATCAATTTTTTCCAACAGCCTTATTTCGTATGAATATGTTTTAATGCCATCTGCGGAAGCCGATTCTTCATCGTGGCATACCCATGCAGTATTTGTATCAATTTTCATTTTGTAATTACTGTTAATTGAAGAGCCGCCTTTGCCCATCATTCCTGCAGCAGGGTTCAGCATCATGTTTGGGTCAACATCAATTACATTGCCATCGCCTGTGGAAACCAATATGCGGCTGTATGGTTTAACAGCCCAGCAATTGGCATGTTCTTTTACATCGCCGCTGCGCCAAGTGGATGATTCTTTTTCTAGCAAATGGACAATGGCTGTTGAGTCGTTTGTGTTTTGAGAATAGGATTTAATGCAGATAAAAACTAAGATGATGAGTAATAATGAGTTTTTCATATTCAAATTTTTATTGGCTATTAAAAATATTGCGTTTGGTTATATGGCATTCACCCCATCTTCTCCTCCAACTCCATCACTTTCTCAAACACAGTTTCATATTCTTTATTCAACAAGCCAAGCTCTGATGAAACTTTACTGTAAGCCATTTCTGTTTGCTGGAATTTATTTTTATCAGCATAAGTTTCTGGTGCTGCCATTGCCGCTTCCAGTTCTGTTTTCTGCTTATTAAGTTGTGCTATTTTTTCTTCCAGTTGGTTAAAGCGGTTTTTGTGTTTCTGGTATTCTTTTTTTAATTCTTTGTCTATGGAGTTATTTGTTATTTGTGATTTGTTATTTGGCGCTTCTTCTTTTACTGAAGCCTTTGTTTCTTTGGTATCTTGCCCTTTTGCTTCTTTGCCCGCTTGCTCATTTGCCTTTTTGCTTTCTTGTTTACTTGCCTCTTGCAGCTTCGCTTTATTGGCTTCCCTCTTTGCTTTCCATTCTTCCCACTCTGAATAAGTGCCTTTGAATTCTACAATTTTATGGTCTTCTATTTCCCAAATCTTATTGGCAATACGGCTGATGAAATAACGGTCGTGGCTTACGAGTACAATGCTGCCTTCATATTTATTCAATGCTTCAATCAGCAATTCAACCGAGTGCATGTCAAGGTGGTTCGTAGGTTCGTCAAGCATTAAAAAATTTGCTTTGCTCACAATGGTTTTTGCTAATGCCACCCTTGCTTTTTCGCCACCGCTTAATACTTTTATTTTCTTCTCCACATCATCGCCGCTGAATAAGAAGCAGCCCAATAAACTTCTCAATTCAAGGTCTGTTTTGCCACTGCGGCTTTCTTTCATCTCTTCCAGGATATCATTGTTCACGTTCAATGCTTCCAACTGGTGCTGTGCATAAAACGATTCTTCCACATTATGCCCCCAAACCCTTTC
>CAYRRL010000282.1:0-4743 GCA_964426665.1 uncultured Ferruginibacter sp.
ATTTTAAAAAACCCAAGGTTTGATAATACTTATTATTATACAGAATTTTTTTACCTGCTGGCGCCTGTGTTTATTGTTACCCTCTTCATAAGGTTTGCCCTGCTCAATATTGCGATTAAGCAAATAGAAACAGGCAAGGTTTTTTTCAATGCCCTGCTTATTGGCACAGGCAAAACTGCGTCTTCATTTTTTGATGCGTTTGCCAAGCTAAATAAAAGCACAGGGTATAATATCACCAGCTTTTTAAATACAAATGGCAACAGCGGGCTGCAATTGCCTGCCGCAATAAAAAAGTACAACAGCCTTGCAGGGCTGAGCAGTATTATCGAGCAAGACAATATCGAAGAGGTAATCATCACCATCGAAAAAAATGAACGTGAAACCTTAGTAAAAGTATTGCAGCAACTGAGCGACAAAGATGTAAACATAAAAATAACACCGGATGCTGTAGATATAATAAGCGGCGCTGTGCAAACAAGCGATGTGATGGGCATGCCGCTAATAGATGTGCATAGCGGGCTGCTCCCATCATGGCAAAAAAATTTAAAACGCTTTGTAGATTTACTTGTTTCCATTACAGCAGGCATCTTATTATCGCCGCTGCTGTTGTATGCTGCTATCAGGACAAAGTTGTCGTCAAAAGGGCCTGTATTGTTCAGGCAGGAAAGAATTGGCTACAAAGGCAAACCTTTTATTATTTATAAATTCCGCAGCATGGTACAGGATGCGGAAAGCAACGGGCCCAGGCTGAGCAGCGCAGACGATGGCCGTATTACTAATTGGGGGCGTGTGATGCGTAAATGGAGGCTCGATGAACTGCCACAGTTGTGGAATATTATTAAAGGCGAGATGAGCCTGGTGGGGCCGAGGCCCGAAAGGAAGTTTTATGTAGAGCAGATAGTGGAGCAACATTCTGAGTACAACTACCTTTTTAAGGTAAAGCCGGGGCTTACAAGCTGGGGCATGGTTAAGTTCGGCTATGCTTCGTCGGTAGAGGAAATGATACAACGTATGCAATTCGACCTGATGTATGTGGAAAATGTATCGCTTTTGCTTGACCTGCGGATTATGGTATTGACAATTGCCACGATAATGAAAGGGAAGGGAAAGTAGGGGAACTGTTTACAGTTTGGTGTTTGCGGTTATGGTTTATTAGTTATGGATTTTCGGGTTTGCCGCTGCTTATTGCCTATTGAATATTATATTTGAAAAAACACTGCATTATGAAGGCAGCCCGTTTGCTTTTTCTTTTTAGCTTTTTATATTCATTTGCTGCGGCACAAAAACCGTATTGGCAGCAGCAGGTAAATTACCGTATTGTGGTAACGTTGAATGATGTTGAGCATTCATTAACAGGCCAGGAAACGATGGAGTACATGAACAACTCAAATGATACGCTCCGGTTTATCTGGGTACATATTTGGCCCAACGCTTTTAAAAACGACCGCACTGCATTTACTACGCAACAACTCGAAAACGGCAGCACATCATTTTATTTCAGCGAAGAAAAGGACAAAGGTTATATAAACAGATTGGCTTTTAAAGTAAATGGCGTTATTGCAGTTAAAGAAGACCATCCACAACATCAGGATATTATAAAGCTTGTGTTGCCTGAACCATTGGCGCCGAAAAAAAAATGTATCATTGAAACGCCTTTTTTTGTAAAGCTGCCCTATAATTTTTCAAGGGGCGGGCATGTAGGCCAGGCATACCAAATAACGCAATGGTACCCCAAAGCAGCTGTATATGACCGTAAGGGCTGGCACGAAATGCCTTATCTTGACCAGGGCGAGTTTTACAGCGACTTCGGCGACTATGAAGTAAGCATTACGCTGCCTGAAAATTATGTGGTGGCTGCAACTGGCGAGTTGATAAAAGAAAGCATACAACCTGCAACAGGGGTAAATAAAACCGTATCACAACCAACGGTTACAAAAGAGAAGAAACCTTTTTTAAAAGAAAAAAAACAAACCAGTACACCTCCTATTCCTTCATCAAGCACATTAAAAACACTTGTGTACAAACAGGAAAATGTAATTGACTTTGCATGGTTTGCCGATAAAAACTTTACTGAAAGCAAAGACACCGTTTTATTGCCATCGGGAAAAATTGTTACTGTTGCTTCTTATTCTTTGCCGCCAAAAGAAAACAATGGCACCTGGAAAAGCTCATTGAAGCATATTAAGAAAAGCATTTTGCAAAGAAGCAAGCTGATTGGCGAGTACCCATACAATACTGCTACTATAGTTCAGGCCAATACTAAGTTTGCCGGTGGCATGGAATACCCAACCATCACGCTTTTATCAAGCAGTTTCCCTTCGCCAGGTTTGATAGGCCATGAAATTGGGCACAACTGGTTTATGGGCATTTTGGCAACGAACGAAAGGGAGCACCCATGGATGGACGAAGGGATGAATACTTATTACGAGGAATACCGCTGCCGTGACACGCCGCTAATACGAATGATTTCACCCAATAAAAAGAAAGAAACTTTTTTTGAGAAACGGATGCCGGAAAACTTTGATGGTTTTTTATTGCAGTGTAATGTATCTGAAAAAAGAGGGCAGGCAATTGAAACGCTTTCTGAAAAATTCAGCATGCTAAACTATGAACTGTGTGCTTACTACAAAGCCGGCAAATGGATGCAATGGATGGAGAAAACTTTGGGCAGGGAAATGTTTGACAGTTGCATGAGGGAATATTACAGGCAATGGAAATTCAAACACCCATACCCGGAAGATTTTAAACAAATAGTTGAAAAAACAAGCAGCAAAAATTTAGACACTTTCTTTTATTGCTTAAAAACAAAAGATGATTACTACACATCGTCAATTGACATGAGTAAATGTTTTGGCAAGCAAGATTTTACAAAACGCCCTGTAAAACTTACTTCCTTCTTCAGCTTTAAAGACACAGATAAATACAAATACATCTTTGCTTCCCCGGCAATTGGAATGAATAAATATGATAAACTGATGCTTGGCGCAATGCTGCATAATTATACTTTGCCGCAGGAAAAATTCAGTTTCCTGCTTGCGACAATGTATGCCACAGGAAGCAAACAATTAAATGGCACAGGAAGAATTGATTATAAATTGTTCCAGGGCAGCAATGGGGGAAAAATAATTTTATCGCTGGCCGGTGGCAGTTTCAGTTATGGTTTGTTTACAGATTCTGTTGGCAACAAAAATAATTTGCGTTTCAGCAAAATTGTGCCGGGCATTAAATATGTACTTCCTAATAATGATTTACGCAGCCATTTGAAAAGATACATTGAATGGAAAGCATTTTTTATAAATGAAGAAAGCTATTTGTTCACAAGAGATACTATCAATGATGCAGATGTTATTACATACCCGTCTTTTAACAGGTATGTAAACCAGTTGCGCTTTATGGTGGAAAACAGCCGGGCATTGTATCCTTATAATGCAACTGTTGAAGCATCAAATGGCAACAACTTTTTACGGCTTTCATTTACAGGGAATTATTTTTTCAACTACCCCAAAGGCGGCGGCATGAATGTGCGCTTGTTTGCAGGCAAGTTTTTTTACATGGGCGAAAAAACTATTGCTAAATCTATTGAAACAGACCCTTACCAGCTTAATATGACAGGGCCAAGAGGCTATGAAGATTATACTTACAGCAACTACTTTGCAGGCCGCAGCGAATTTGACGGCTTTGCTTCGCAACAAATAATGCAACGGGATGGTTTTTTTAAAGTGGGTACAGACATGCTGAGCAATAAAATTGGAAAGTCAGACAATTGGGTTGCAGCCGCCAATTTCACCAGTGACTTTCCCAAATCATTCAATCCATTATCAGTGCTGCCAATTAAAATACCATTAAAGATTTTTGTTGATATTGGCACTTATGCCCAGGCCTGGAAGAAAAACAGCGAAGAGCAAAAACTAATTTATGATGCCGGGCTTCAACTTTCTTTGTTTAAAAACACAGTTAATATTTATGCCCCGATACTGTATAGCAAAGTATACAGGGATTATATAAAGTCAACCCATCCAGGTTTTTTTAAGAATATTTCCTTCAGCATAGACATCCAGAATATTACGTTTAAAAAACTGATTCCTCAATTCGCATTTTAAACGTGGCCATAGAGTATGTACCATATAAGCAAATTGACAAACAAAAATGGGATAGCTGTATTGCCGCAGCTAGCAATGGCCTGATATATGCCACCAGCAATTATTTAGACACTATGGCTGAAAATTGGGATGCTTTAATCATGGATGATTATAAAGCCGTGATGCCGCTTACATGGAAAAAGAAATATGGCTTTTATTATTTGTACCAGCCTTTTTTTACAGCAAGCCTTGGTGTGTTTGGCAAAAAAATTACAGCAGCAATGGTGAATGATTTTTGCAATGGCATCCCTGCTAAATTCAGGTATGTTGATATTTACCTGAATTATGCCAATCGTTTTCAACTAAAGAATTTTACCCTGTATGAAAGAAGCAATTATGTTTTGCCCCTAGATAAACCATACCAGGAAATTTATGAGGGTTTTCGTGACAACATAAAACGCAATATCAGGAAAGCAGATAAGCTGGGCTGTGAAATAAAAAAAGACTGCAACGTGAATGATGTGCTGACACTTGCTTCCGAATATTCAAAAGATGAAATGCTGTCGCAAAAGGATTACAACCGGATTAAGAAACTGTACAAACTACTTTATGCAAACAAGCGGGCTGCTATTTATGGTATTGTTTCTGCATCAAAAGAATTGAT
>CAYRRL010000283.1:0-4736 GCA_964426665.1 uncultured Ferruginibacter sp.
GCATTTTTTGATCGCGCTGATGCGCATTATGCCAAACAGCGCCCCAATCACCGTATGCTTTTGCAAATACAGAAAATGGTATCACATGGTATTTGTCTGACCTGAAAGGTGTTTTGATGTTGATGGTAAACAACTTCTTCCTGAGCGTATTTCTTGACAAGCCATAAGCCACGCCATCCACCACATACAGTTCCAGCCCACGAAGGTTTGCATCGTTATAACCCAAAGCTCTTTGATTAATGTACGGTTGGTTAAAAGGCATAGTGGTTTTTGCAGACAATTCGGTACTGGCGTACCAATCGTTTTGCAATGCCCAGTATTTATTGTAGCTGCCTTCAACAGAAAACATGTTTATGCCGCCTGTAAAGCCGAACCCTCTTTTTAATAATTTAACAGATGCCGTTGTGCCTTTTAAGGGGTACACAGCATTGTTAGCATTGATGTATTTGTATGTATAACTAAAGTCAACATAATTTTTGTGCGGCGATTTGCCTTTAAAATAGTTGGGGTTGTATTTGATGTCAAGCAATGAATCTGCCACCGATACATGGTTGAATACAATATTAAAATAATGCGTACCCATTATATTGCGGCGGAAATTGTAGCCTGCTCCCAAAAAATAATTTTTTCTTGAAAAACTCCCGTTATTAAAAAAAACTGGTTTGTTCAGCGTGTCGGTTTTATAAATGAACTGCCTGTTGTGAATAAGCCCCGCTGAAAAAGAAAAGCCGTTATTCAGCTTTTTATCGCTTATGGGTTTAAAATAAGAAAGTGAAATATTTCTTGTAAAACCATTAAGCAACGTAAGCCTCAGCACATCCCTGTGGCCAGTAAGGTTGTAGTGCGTAAACTTTGCTCCATATATAACCCTGTCAAAATCGGCATTATATTTTTGTATCCATTCGTTAATGTTGCGGTCGAACAGCTGGAACCAGGGAATTGGGAAAATATACCAGCGCTCTTTTACCGCAATGTTGATGTTGGCAATACTGGCGCCGGCTTCTTCAACGCTCAGTTTTACCTCTAAAAAAAGATTGGTGTTATACACCTGCTGCTGCAGTTTCTGCAATTCATCGCCAAAAGATTTTACAGTAATTGTATCGCCGTGCTTTAACTGTATTTCCCTGCGTATGATAAATTCTTTTGTCTTTTTATTGCCGGATATATTGATAGCGCCAATAATAATTTTAGCCAAAGAGTCTTTGCCTGCCGTAAATGCTGCTGCCGGGTTAGCTGATACGTCAATATTTTGAGCGGAAGCCGCAAGGCTGATAAACAGGGATAAAAAACAATAGTATATTTCTTTTTGCAGCCGCATTGATAAAATAAAGGCCTGGGTTAGCAGGCTTGCAAATGTAGGTGATATGTGATTATGGAGAAGATTTGGCAAAAAGGATGGCGCTCTTTTTTCCTTTGCCCACTTTGCTAAATGTCAAGGTAATTCATCAGGTGCCTGTAGTTGCTGTGTATCTCGTTCTCAAATTTTTCATCGCCAAAAAAGTAAATCACATCGTACTCGTACCTTTCAAAGGTAGAAACAATGGCAGCAATTTCTTTTTTGTTTAAATGCAGTGTTACGGTGAGCAGGCCTGTATCGGGCTGAACTGTTGTGTTAAGGTGCAGTATATGTGCGTCGTTGCTTTCAACCAATCTGCTTATTTCTGAAATGGCAAACTGGCTTCGTTCCATTTCCATTACAATAATGCCGCCTATTTCGTTAGCCCCCGAAAAATCGCCCAGCGCTTTCAGCAAATCTGTTACGGTAATAGAGCCAACCAATTCCTGCTCGTCATTTATTACCGGCACTACAGATGTATCATGGCTGTTACAGCAATTAACTGCATTTAAAAAATGCTCGTTTTCTTTTACAAAGGCCATCACAAAATGCTCCTGCATGTATTGCAGCGTGCCGTTGTCATCCTCTTCCGTGTCCAATAAATCTTCTTCGCTCACAAGGCCCAAAAACCTTTCTTCATCGCTTACAACAGGCAAATGCGTAACCCTGAAGTCGTTTATCAACTGCAGCGCTTTGGCGTTGCTGTCTTTCAGCTTCAGCCTCGGGATGTTGTTATTGATAAGCTCTGTTGTAAGCATGGATGCTGGTTTAACGGTTTGTTCCACCGCAATATTGTAAAATTATCAATTGGCAAGACAAAGGAATTTGTTAATTCGTTGCAGCAGGCGCTTGCTGTTTTGCAAGGAATGAACTAAGTATTACATTAAATTCACCGGGCACTTCCATCATGGGCGCATGGCCGCATTTGTCTATAAAATGGAGCTCGCTGTGCGGTATCAGCCTGTGGAATTCTTTTGCCACAAATGGCGGTGTAATAGTATCGTTGTTGCCCCAAATAAGGCACACGGGTTGCTTAATTTCCCTAAGCTCTTCGCCAAGGTTGTTTCGTATAGCGCTTTTGGCCAGCGAAATAATCTTTATTACTTTAAGGCGGTTGTTTGTTATTTCAAATACTTCGTTCACCAGCTCTTCTGTAGCCATTGCAGGGTCATAAAAGGTAAGCTCTGTTTTTTTACGGATATATTCTTTGTCCCCACGCTTGGGGTATGTATCGCCCATGCCATTTTCAAACAGTCCCGAACTGCCGGTAAGCGTTAGTGTTTTTATTCTTTCAGGATGCTTGAGTATATGCACCAATGCCACATGGCCTCCTAATGAATTCCCAAGCAGATGAATGCCATTATAGTTTCTGTGCTCAATAAATTTATGTACAAATTTTTGCAGCCCGCCCACTGATGTATGGAGCAGGTCAAGTTCAAGCAATGGCAGCATCGGCACTATTACTTTATTCGATTTTTTAAAATGCTCTATTAAATCAGCAAAGTTGCTTAATGCGCCAAACAGCCCATGCAGCAGCATTAAAGGCTCTCCCTGCCCTTCTTCTATGTATTTGAATTTCCCGTCTTGTTTTATTTCGTAGCTCATCTTGTAGTGGTATGGCGGCTTAATGTGTACGGTGCTAAAATAAGCAATCAGTATAAAATTAAGCGGTTTAAATTATAAACCCATATTTCTTTGCGCAAAGGCTATGGCTTTATTTTTTGTGAAATACTTTCAAAAAAAATTTCAAGGCTTTCAAAAGAATCTTTAAAGAAAGGGATGATTTTTCCAACATTGCCAATCACCACAGGCCCCCATGGCCTTATATATGGGTACACGGCAGAGGCTTGAAAAGTTTCTTGCTTAATCAAATGTATTTTATCTGCGTAAAATAAAATGATGCTGAAAATAATTATGTACATCACCAGGTATAAAGCAGCGCCTGCTAACTTATTTGCCCATCCAAGAAAAGCCATTTCAAAAGCCTTCTCCATAAACTTCCCTGCCCAGTTCACCAATATCACCACAATCAAAAACACCAATACAAAAGAAATAACTGGCAGCCACTTGCCCGGCACTGAAATATTTTGTTGCAGGTAAACCGCCACTGCAGCAGAAAGTTTTAATGCTGCGGCCAAGCCAATGATGTATGCAATGATAGAAAACAAAGCCACTATAAGCCCCTTGCGAATGCCTTTAATAATGGCAATAATGGCTATGATGGCAAAGATTATATCTATCATATATCTTCGGTTAGGGTTCAGGCGGCTTGAAGCGTCCCGCCCCTATTTGCTCAACAATTCTTTTACAACAGCACTGATTGTTTTCCCATCTGCCTGGCCAGCCAGCTGCTTGGATGCCACACCCATTACTTTGCCCATATCTGCCGGGGATGATGCGCCTGTTTCTGCAATAATTTTTGCAACGGCTTCTTTTATTTCTGCTTCGCCTAATTGCTTTGGCAAAAATTTTTCTATCACATCCATCTCTTCTTTTTCTTTTGCTGCAAGGTCGGCACGGCCCTGTTGCGTAAAGATGTCATAAGAATCCCTGCGCTGCTTCATCATCTTTTGCAAAAACTTTTGCTCTGTCGCTTCGTCAATCACGCCGCCAGCGCCGGGGTCGGTTTTAGCTTTTATTATTTCTGCTTTAATAGCCCTTAACCCACGAAGCACAGCTTCATTTTTTGATTTCATGGCGTCTTTCATTTCCGCCATTATTTTTTCTTCCAGTGCCATAGTAGTATATAATATTTATGATGTAATGTGTTAGGTTGCAACCGCCGCCTTAGCCTTGTTCCTTTAATTGTATTGCTTCAAATTTTCTTTTGAAATCTTTGGCAAATTTTTTCATGTCGTCTGTCATTTCCTGCTGGTGAGTGGCCCGGCTGAACGTGTCTGCCATTGTCATCAGCATCTGGTAGTAAAAGTCCGCCATCTCATCCATCATCATGTCCTTTGTCCAAAGGTCAATACGCAGGGCTGATTTTTCTGCGCCATCCCAAAATGCCAGGCACATGGCTTTTGCTTTTTGTGCTGCCTCTGCGCTGCTTTCGCTGGCACTCCAGTTTATTTGTGACGGTATTTTGTTTTCGTCAAGGCGCACATCTATCGTTATAGTGGATTTGTTCATGACTCTTTTTCTTTGAGCTGCAAATGTAATGAGATTATTTTTGGGTGATAGAAACGATGTGCTGCCATAAATATTCATGCAGCTTTGTTTTATTGTTCGCTGCCAGCAGCCTTTTGCCTTCGCTTACCAATTGGTTGCTAAGCGCTTCGTCTTTGTACACCAGCATCATCTTTTCAGCAATTGATTCAATTATATCGGGGTTTGAATAAAGCGCCGCACCATCCAGCAATTCTTTTGCCTGAGATGAATTTCCTGCAATTACCGGCAC
>CAYRRL010000284.1:0-4690 GCA_964426665.1 uncultured Ferruginibacter sp.
GGCCTGCAATAATTAATCAGGTCGGTAAGAGGGTTCAGCAATACCAGCTTGGCAATCGGGTATAAACCCGTAATGATGTAATTGCTTCCACCATTGCTTCTTATCTGTGTAAGCCCGTAAGCCGGGGTTTGCAGCAACGTTAATGCTTCATTGTATTTTCCTTCCTTCACAATTATTTCTATCACCACGCTATCGCCCTGTATTAAAAAGAATGGGGAAGAAGGGTTGTTGGGGTCGTAGTTTTGAAACAACGATAATAATTCAGAGCCAATAATATTGGGGACTTTGCTTGTAATAATCACTGTGTCTTTTGCCGAGCAGGAAGCAGTGGAGGAAACTGTAAGCACATAAGTGCCTGCAGTGGACACCGAAATGCCAGCGGTATTAGTTGGTGGAACAATGGTGCCGCCATTAAGTGCTTCCCAATTATAAGAAACTGATGGCGTGGTGGAGCTTCCAGTTATTACAGTGTTTTGTGAAAAGCTTGCTGGTTTGTCGGGGCCAGCGTTGGCATTTGGTGGCGTGCAATCATCAAATGGTGCATATATAATGCTTGCACCGCTTTGGATATTTACCTGTGTGCCGCTCCATAAAGCACCTGTTATGCTTGAGTTGCCTGTGCCAGCGCCAACATCAATGCCTGCATAAGGCGCCCATACAGTGCCTGCCCAACGTGAAGGTGTATAGCTGCTGCCATTTGAAATTTTAAACGCAACAGCAGCAGAATTGCCATTTGTTTCTACAAAAATTTTACTGGCGCCGCCGCCATTGATAATGCTGGTGCTTACTTTATCAAGCAGCATATTGCCAAGCACATACACTTTAATAGTGCCGGGGTGGTTATTAAAATTGAATACAATTGTGTTGGCATTGGTAAGCGAAAACGAATTAAAGTAATATGAGCCTGTATCAGAAAAGGTAAGTGTCTTGCTTCCTGAAAACGTTACATTTTTCCATTTTTCCCCGGGGTTTACAGTTTTGTTGCTGGTAATATCCAGTGTGCTATAAGGGATAGTAAATGTTTTTATACCAGGAAGGGAAGGGAATATTGGCAATGAAGGCGTGCCGGTAACATTGCCGCCGGCGGGCGCAGGCCCAGTATAGGTTGTGCCCGAAGGGTGTGTTACTCTGCCTGATACGGTGCCGCCGCCTACAACAACATTTCCATTTGCATCAATATTGCCAGAAAGGTTTGCATTGGAACCAACTGACACAATGGTGCCGGTAACAGCAGGTGAGTTAGCAGCAGTAATAGCCCCCGAAACAGAATTGCTGTTGCTTAGTGCAATGGTTGCTTTGCTGTATAAGTTGCAGCCTAATGAAGAATTGCCTGTTGTTTTTATTAATTTAAGGCTGCCAACAGAGCCGCCTGTTATGCTGGTGGAAGAACCCAATTGTACGCCATAGCCGGGGCTTGCCGGGGTGCTGCAGCCTGTGCCGCCGCTGCCTGCAAACAATACAAAATCATACATTTTTAATTGCTGGGCATTTGCCTGCGCAAAAAGCAACACGATAATGATTGTAAATATTGCTGCCAATGCAGAATGCCTTTTGTAAACCGGATAACTGGTAGCCATGGTAGTTAAAATTTATTAAGCGATATAAAATAATTAATAGTGCATTTTGCAATGCAGCTACAGTGGAGGGATTCAGATAATAAAAACCGAAAGGAATTCAGTTTTTGGCTTTTACGTTTTTAGTTTCCGGGAACTGCGGATGGCAGGTTAGATATAGAAACAGGACGAGCATAAAAATAACAATATTTATCCTGTTTGCAAATAATAGTTTTAAGGCTGCCCGGCTACAAACAGGTATCAGGCATTTTTAGCATGATGAAACTGGCAGGCAATTACAATCGGCCTTATGGGCCGATAAGTATTTGTATTATTAAATTGCCTTGCTTGAAGGAAAGCTGGTATTTGAAAAAGGAGGCTTTTAAGTACGGCTTGCCACAATATTTTTATTGCTTAATCAGCCCTCCAAAAACCTTTTTCAACAAATCTGTGGTACGGGCTGCAAAGTTGGTACGTATGTCCACTTCTTTTTTTGCAATTAAATCAAACAGGGCTACGGTGGCTTTTTCTGTTACATACGATGGCAAATCGGGGTTGATTTTTGTAAATGTAGTAGGGAAGCTGTTATATGTGTTTACTATATCGCCATAATATTTTGTGGCTTCTACTCTGTCAAGCGATGATTTTATAGCTGGCGAAAAAGCTGCTATTAGCTTAGCAGTTGTTTTTGTACGGAAGAAATGTGTAATGCTGGTGTCGCCGTTCCTTACCAATCCAATAGCATCTTCAATTGTCATGCTGCTGATGGCATCGGCAAAAATGGGTTTGGCAAAGCCCACAGCATCTTCTGCGCCACGGTTTATCTGCAAAATAGCTTTGTCGACTATTTTATTCATGCCCAGGCTGCGTAGCGTGCTCTCAATTTTCCTTGCATCTGGCGGCAATAATATTTTATACAAAGCATCGCCAAAAAAACCATCCTGCCTGTTTAACTGCAGCACAGCGCCGGCAATGCCGTGGCTCAATGCTTCTTTAATGCCCTGCCCGGCTTCTGCTTCCGAAACGGTGCCTGAAGATGAAGGCAGGTTTTTTAATACATCGCAGCCATTCAGTAAAAAGGCCAACAGTAAAAGCGTGCTAATTTTTTTCATTTGAATTATTTTATATGACAGGGCAAGTTTGCAGCCAAATTATTTGCAAGATGAATGTAAATGAAAAATAGTTGCATGATGCAGTTTAGCCTAAACATTTTCGCCTTAAGTACCGCCATCTTTTGTAAATTGGCGTTTTTATGAAGCAGCGCCTCTATAATGCCCTCAACATAAAGCCCTCTGAATCTTCGCAGGTGTTCGACCTTTTGTCGGTGCAGTTTTTTATGGGGCTGGCCAATGCCTTTCTCAATATCGTGGCCTTTACCCTGTTTATTTACGAGTTTAATATTAAAAGGCTCCCATGGGTTTATCTTGCTGTTGCGTTGCTGCTTATCGTCCTCAATTTTTTTTATGAAAAATTAGAGCATAAATTTTCGCCCCCCTTTGTATTGAAAACAGTTATTGGAGGGGCTATCGGGCTGCTGGCTATGCTGTGGATAGGGCTGTCGTTTGGCAATACGCATGAATTTATTTTTGTGCTGCTGGTGTGCAATACTGCCATATATATGGTTACCGGCTATGCTTTTTGGGGGCTGGTGGCGCTGCTGTTCAATGTAAGGGAAAGCCGCAGGGTTTTTTCGGTAGTGGGCTCAGGCGACATACCGTCGAAGTTTATTGGTTACTTAGCCTCGCCGCTGCTGATACCCATTATTGGCTTGCCCAATTTAGTATGGCTGGCTATTGCCTCCCTGCTTATCAGCCTGTATTTGTTCCACAAAAAAATGAAGAAAAAAAGCTGGGAGCAGTTGCTGAAAAAAACAGCACATGCCCACCATCACGACGCACACGAGGGCAGCCATGGCCACCAAAACATTATCAGTTTCTTCTTCGAGAACAGGCTCATATTTGCTATATCAGTTTTATCGGTGCTTAGCTATAATGTGTTTGTGCTGATTGACTACACATTTATTTCGCAGGTAAAAATGCGGTACGAAAGAATATCGGACCTGGCTGTGTACATCGCCGTGTTTTTTGCAATAGGCCGGTTGATTGCCATGGTGCTTAAACTTATTTTTACCAGCCGGGTGATAGAAAGGCTGGGCATTATCTATTGCCTTTTTGTTACGCCTGCGGCGTTGTTCCTTTTCTGTATGTTGTTTTTCTTTTTTGATGGCTACTCCGATTACAATGTGTATATATTCGGGTTGATGGCATTGCTCACAGAAGTGCTGCGGTCCACCATGCAGGAGCCTGTATTCTTTATTTTGTTCCAGCCATTGAAGGAAAAGCTGCGGCTGAAGGGGCACCTTATCGCCAAGGGCTACACGCTGCCGCCATCGCTGATAGTGGTGGGGCTGTCGCTGCTGCTTTTTTTTAATTTTGGTTTTTCGCTTGATATTGTTTTCACCATTAAAATAATACTGGCCAATCTGGTGGTATGGGCCGCCGTGGTATTCCTGGTGCAAAAGGCTTACCTGTACACACTGCATACATCTATTGAAAAAGGCATTTTCAGCGCAGATGAAAAATATATGTACGATCAAAAGGCCATTGATATTTTGGTAAACAAAGCCACTACAGGCAATAGCGCCGAAGTTGTGTATGCGCTCGACCTGCTGGGCAAAGCATCGTACCCCGGCATTGGCGCATTGCTGCACCAGCAACTTAAAAACAGCAACAGCGAAGTGAAAAAATTTGCACTGGGCCAGTTGGAAGCCCATGGCAAAGTGGATGTGCATGCCATAAAAGAAATGCTGGCCAACGAAACGGACGCAGAAGCAAAAGAGAAAGCCGTGGCCATCCTTTGCCGGCACGATGATGCTTACCTAAATAAAATGGCAGCCACATTGCACGAGCAGGAATATGGCACGAGGAAGGCTGTTATTATCAGTCTGCTAAACCAGCAGGAGTTTGATTACCTGTTGAATGCCGGCAACGAAATAAACAGCCTTATCAATTCGCCCAGCCCTGAGGAAAGGAAGTTGGCCATCAGCATCATCAGCGAGTTAAAGCATGTGCAGTTTGCTAAGGACATTGCTAACCTGATAAATGACAGCGATGCTTCTGTGCGGCGGGCAGCGGTGG
>CAYRRL010000285.1:0-4688 GCA_964426665.1 uncultured Ferruginibacter sp.
ATTACATTCTTCAAGTCCGAGTTGGTAGGCTGTCTCGATTAAATCTTTTACTCTGTCCATCAATTGATTGGTTGAATAAGTTGCCAATTCTATTTTTTAAACAAAATTAATTAATTGAAAAAGCAATCGTTTACAGAAACCGAAAATAACAACATTTTGACTAAGTTTGGTTTTCAAAATCTTGCTATTAATGAATTTGTCTCTTCAGGGAAAAACAGCAATTGTTTGCGGAAGCACACAAGGCATAGGGCTGGCTTCCGCAATTGAGTTATCAAAATTGGGCGCTGCCTGTGTTTTAATGGCAAGAAATGAGGAAACCCTGCAGGAAGCGATTAAACAATTAAGCAATTCTTTCAATCAAAAACACAGTTATTTGATAGCTGACTTTGACAAGCCTGAAACCGTAAAGCAGGCAATAGAAGGTTTTGTTTCAAACAACAGCGTTCATGTTTTAATCAATAATTCCGGTGGCCCAGCAGGCGGGCCAATTGCAAATGCTGCGGAAGAAGATTTCATCAATACATTCAACCGCCATTTGATTTGCAACCATATTCTTGCTAAAGCAGTAATGGGCTCAATGAAAGAAGCAGGCTATGGAAGGATAATCAATATTATATCTACTTCTGTAAAAGTGCCTTTGCCAAACCTGGGCGTATCCAATACCATTCGTGGTGCTGTTGCAAGCTGGAGCAAAACAATGGCAAACGAATTAGGGCAGTTTAATATTACAGTAAACAATGTGTTGCCCGGCGCCACAAGCACACAACGCTTGCAAAGCATTATTCAAAACAATGCTGCAAAAAAAAGCAGCACTGTTGATGCAATAGAGGAGGAAATGAAAAAAGAAATACCGATGAGGCGTTTTGCTGAAGCGAATGAAATTGCGAATGTGGTGGCTTTTCTTGCATCGCCAGCAGCATCCTATATCAATGGAGCAAATATTCCTGTAGATGGGGGAAGAACAGGAAGCATGTAATCAGATACAAATGAAACTTGACATACCTTATTATTTAGAAAATTATATCGGCGGGAATTTCATTGGCCCGCTAAGCGGAAAATTTTTAGATGGCATAAACCCCGCCACTGCTGAAGTATACTATCAAACACCAAACAGCAATGAAAAAGATATTGAAGTGGCGGTACATGCTGCACAAAAAGCTTTTCAGGAGTGGAGCAATTCATCAACCGAAACAAGGTTCCGCATACTGAATAGGATTGCAGATTTGATTGACGGGCATTTAGAAGAATTGGCATTAGCAGAAACTAACGACAATGGAAAGCCGCTCTGGCTCAGCAAACAGGTTGACATAAGAAGAGCATCCGATAATTTCCGCTTTTTTGCAACCGGCATTATGCATTTTGCAGGCGAAAGCCATTTTACAAACGATAAGAGCGCCATCAATTATACATTGCGCCAACCGGTTGGTATTGTCGGCTGTATCTCTCCATGGAACTTGCCTTTGTATTTATTCACCTGGAAAATTGCGCCAGCACTGGCAGCAGGCAATTGTGTAATTGCAAAACCAAGTGAAGTAACGCCGGTTACTTCTTTTCTGTTGGGGAAAATTTGCAAGGAGGCCGGTTTGCCTGATGGCGTTTTAAATATTGTGCATGGCGATGGGATAAATTGCGGCGAAGCAATCATCAGACACCCGGGCATAAAAGCGGTTTCATTTACTGGCAGCACAAGGGCTGGCGAGCGCATTGCTTCTATTGCAGCGCCTATGTTTAAAAAATTATCATTGGAGCTTGGCGGCAAAAACCCCACGATAATTTTTGCTGATTGCGATTGGGAAAAATTATTCAAAGAAATTATCCGCTCATCCTTTGGCAACCAGGGGCAAATATGTTTATGCGGAAGCAGGATATTAATTGAAAAGAAAGCATATGAAGAATTTAAAAAACGTTTTGTTGATATCACTACAAAACAAAATGTAGGCGACCCGTTAGAGGGGGCAAGCAAGCAAGGCGCTATTGCAAGCAAAGCACATTTTGAAAAAGTGATGAACTGTATTGAAATTGCCAAACAGGAAGGCGGCAAAATTTTATGCGGGGGCAAATCCGTAAAAGTTGATGGCCGCTGTGCTAATGGGTATTTTATAGAACCAACAATTATTGAAGGGCTTGGGCCAAATTGCAAAACCAACCAGGAAGAAATTTTTGGCCCGGTTGTTACACTCCAGCCTTTTGAAACAGAAGAAGAAGCTTTGCAATTAGCAAATGCAACAAACTATGGTTTGGCTGCATCGATATGGACGCAGGATGCAAGCAGAGCAAACCGTATGGCAGCAAATGTGCAATCAGGTATTATATGGGTAAATTGCTGGCTATTGAGGGATTTAAGGACGCCCTTTGGTGGAATGAAAAATAGCGGCGTGGGAAGAGAGGGCGGATGGGAAGCGTTGAAGTTTTTTACAGAGGTTAAGAATGTGTGTGTACAGTTTTAATGCAGCGTTTCTCGTTTCTTGTTATCCGTTATTTTGTTTCTCGTTTTTTATAATTTGATGTTATTATTTTATGGCAACGGTAAAAAAATTTACAGAGCTTGAAACATGGCAGTTAGCAAATGAGCTTGAGAAAAAAGTTTATGAACAACTCTATGCTGGCACTTTGTCAAAAGATTTTGCTTTAAAAGACCAAATCAACAAGTCTGCCGGGTCTATCCCTGATAATATAGCTGAAGGCTTTGGAAGAGGTGGAAGAAATGAGTTTGTTCAGTTTTTGAGTATTGCCAGAGCGTCAGCATCAGAACTGCAATCACAATTAATAAGATGCTTTAACAGGAAACATTTCTCAGAAGAAATTTATAATGAGCTTTTTGAGCTTACAGACAAGGTTGGGAATAAGATTGGTGCATTTATTCAATATTTAAACCAGTCAGAAAAAAGCGCCCCAAAATTTCAAAGCCGGGTTGCTGCCACAAACGAGAAACGAGCAACAATCAACGAGAAACAGGAAACGATTCATACAGACAAAGCAGCAAAACCTTTAGGTACTTATCCTCATGCCAGAAAAGTTGGCAACCTTTTATTTTTATCCGGTATAGGTTCAAGGAATGCAAAAGACAATTCTATTCCCGGTTTGGAATTAGATGCTGATGGAAACATTGCAAAGTACGATATTGAAGCAGAAACACGCCAATGTTTTACCAATGTAAAAGCTGTACTGGAAGCAAGCGGCAGCAGTTGGGATAAGATTGTAGATGTAACTGTATTCCTTACAAACATGAAAAAAGATTTTCCGCTTTACAATAAAATTTATGCTGAATATTTTACTGATGCCCAGGCTTGCCGTACAACGGTAGAAGTAAAAAGTTTGCCAACACCAATTGCTATCGAATTAAAAGTTATAGCCACAATTGATTAATATGAATTTTCAAAATACAGCGGCGTTTGCAAAAGAGCTTGATGAAACAGACAATCTGAAAAGCTTCCGGGATAAGTTTTACATCCCCATCATTAATGGAAATGAGTGCATTTATTTTACCGGAAACTCTTTAGGGCTGCAACCAAAAACAACGCAGGATTATGTGGTGAATGAACTGGAAGACTGGGCAAACTATGGCGTGGAAGGGCATTTCCATTCAAGAAACCCGTGGATGCCTTACCATGAAATCCTTACCGGGCAATTAGCAAATATTGTTGGCGCCTTGCCACAGGAAGTTGTTTCGATGAACCAGTTAACTGTGAACCTTCATTTGCTGATGGTAAGCTTTTACCGCCCAACGAAGCAGCGGTATAAAATTATTTGCGAAGCAAAAGCTTTCCCATCTGACCAATATGCAATGGAGTCGCAAGTGCGTTTTCACGGGTTTGAACCTGCTGATGCCATTATTGAAATTGCACCAAAGGAAGGCGAATACAAAATCAGAACAGAAGATATTGTTGCAGCAATCAATGAACATAAAAATGAAACAGCATTAGTTTTATTTGGCGGGGTAAATTATTATACCGGGCAGGTAATGGATTTTGCTGCCATTACTAAAGCATCGCATGATGCCGGCATTACTGTTGGTTTTGATTTAGCACATGCTATTGGAAATGTTGAATTGAAATTACATGAATGGGATGTTGATTTTGCAACATGGTGCAGTTACAAATATTTAAACAGCGGCCCTGGCGGGGTATCTGGCGTATTCATCAACCAAAGGCATATCACTGATAAAAACATTCCACGCTTTGCCGGATGGTGGGGGCATACAAAAGAAACAAGGTTCAAGATGGAAAAAGGCTTTGTGCCCATACCCACTGCTGAAGGCTGGCAATTGAGCAATGCGCCGGTGTTGTCTATGGCAGCACACAAAGCTTCGCTTGATATTTTTACTGAAGCTGGCATGAGCAATTTATTTGCAAAAGGAAAAATGCTGAGCGATTACCTGATGTTTATTTTAGGCAGTATCAATCAATCATCAAAAGAAAAAGCGATAGAAGTGATAACGCCTGCTGATGCAAAAGGCTGCCAGGTTAGTATGCTGATGCTCACAAAAGGAAAAGAAATATTTGAAGCATTGAAACAAAATGGTGTATTGAGTGACTGGAGGGAACCAAATGTAATACGTGTAGCGCCGGTGCCATTGTACAATACATTTACTGATGTGTTTACTTTTGGCAGGATAGTTAAAGAAATTATTTCCCGATAAGCCGTTTCCCGTCTCTCGTTGCCCGTTGCTTGTTTCCCGTTTTTTAAAT
>CAYRRL010000286.1:0-3045 GCA_964426665.1 uncultured Ferruginibacter sp.
CCAAAACAACCCGAAAAAATATTTGTGATTGGAGCCGATGAAACTTTCAGCAGTTTTCTCCAAACAATAAAAGCGAATACTATTAACGAAGTGGCTACAGGCAATGCAATACTATTCTGTGAGCCGCCTTTATCATTCAAAGAAATCATCAACAACATACAGCAGTACAAAAATCAATACTCTTTTTTTATTCATGCTGCTTCATCTAAAAGCATTGCAGGCAGCGGCGATAAAAACCATCCGGGTATTGCTATTGCTTCCCATCAATAATAATCGGCGCCCCATTCTTTCCCATCACAATCACTTTTGCATTTTGGCTGAGCGCCAGTTCTTTCATTGCTTTTATCTGTTCGTACTGCAATTGCTGGTCCGTTAACCCTGTGTTTATGATACGCTGGTAATCGGCGATACCTTGCGCCTCCACTCTTTTTCTCTCGGCTTCCTGTTTTTCTTTTTGCAGCACAAATTCCATTTTCTTTGCATCCTGCTCAGCATTAATTTTTGACTCGATAGACGCTTTTACAGAATTGGGCAACGTGATATTCCTTACTAACAATTGCTCCAGCAACAAGCCCCTTTTTTTAAAATCGTCTTCAATGCTTTTATAAATCCTTTGCTGGAATTCGTCCCTTTTGCCCGCAAATAAATCAACAGCCTGGTAATACACAGCGTTGTCACGTATTTTGGTACGTGTTATTGGCCGCACAATTTTATCGGTATAGTCTTCGCCGGTTTCCCTCAATAATCTTGGCGCATCTGCACCTATTACCCTGTACAAAACTGTAAGGTCAATGGTTACCTCCAGCCCGTCGCTTGTCAATACCCTTATGGCATCATCGCCTGCTTTGTGCCCTTCATCGTTCACTCCGCTCATAGTGTAGTTCTGCGTTTTCACATCCAGTTTAATAATATCCAGCATTGGGTTTACAAAGTGCAGGCCGCTTTGCAGCACTTCCGGCTGTATGCTGCCGAATAATTTTTTTACGCCTACTTCGCCTGCATCAATTTGTTTGATGCAGCCGGTTGTTATGCCAATAATAATAAGCAAAACACCAATTATTTTTCCAAATGGGGCAAGCCTTGCTGCTCCGCTGTTATTTACTTTTGCTAAAAAAAGAGAGATGATGAGAATAATAATCCCAAAAATTGCGAGGGCCATTGTAAAAGGTTTTAGAAATGCAAGTTGATAAAAAGAAATGAAACCCCTGCAAATAAAAAAGGAGTTGCAGAAGCAACCCCTTGCAGATAATTATTATTGAAGGTTAATTATTCAGCATCAACGGCATCACCAGCATCAGCAAATCCTCGTTTGCTTCCATTTCTGTTGGCTTAATAATGCCGGCTTTCGTTGGCGTGCTTAATTCCACATTTACTTCTGAGGTATCAGCCGCATTCAGCATTTCAATTAAAAATTTTGCGTTGAAAGCTATTTGCAAATCTTCGCCATCATATTGGCAGGCCATGCGCTCGTTGCCTTCAAAACTGAAATCCACATCCTGTGCTGCCAATTGCAATTCGCTGCCACTAATGCTTAATGCCACCTGGTTAGTGCTTTTGTTGCTAAACACGCTCACTCGGCGCAGGGCATTTTGAAAATCGCCTTTGTTCACCGTAAGCTTATATGGATTGTCTGCCGGTATCACCACTTTATAGTCAGGGAAACGGGCATCAATCAAACGGCAAACCAACTCGGTGCCGCCGTGTTTTACAAAAAGGTGGTTGCTGTTGTAAGAGATGTTTAGCTCGTCATCATTATCAGGCAACGCAGCTTTTAATAAGTTCAATGGTTTTTTGGGGGCAATAAATGTATCTGCCTTAGGGCATTTTACATCTGTCCTTTTATATTTCACCAGGCGGTGTGCATCTGTTGCCACACAGGTAATGCCTTTTTTGTCCAGCTCAAAAAACACGCCTGTCATTGCAGGGCGAAGGTCATCGTTGCTAACAGCAAACAATGTTTTGTTGATAGCCGTAACCAATGCCGAAGAAGCCATCGTGAAACTATTAGCGTCATCTGCTGCTGGCTCTTTCGGGAAGTTGTCCGGGTTTTCGCCCATTACTTTATACTTACCGTTGTCGCTGGTAATTTCCACGCCAAAGTTTTTGTCAATATTAAAAGTCAACGGCTGCTCAGGGATGTTCTTCAATGAGTCCATCAAAATCTTTGCAGGGATACAAACTTTGCCGCTGTCTTTTGCTTCAATATCCAAATGCACTTTCATTACCGTTTCCAGGTCGGTGGCTACCACAGTCAGTTTGTTCTTTTCTATTTCAAATAAAAAATCTTCGAGGATTGGCAATACGGTATTGGCATTAATAACACCGCTTATCTGTTGCAGTTGTTTCAGCAAAGCCGAAGAGGAAACAATAAACTTCATATCGTTAAAATGATTTAGGCCAAAGATAAAAGAATGGGGCTAATTGCAATGGGGTATTTAAAAATTGGGGCAGTAATTGTTTATAACCTGTTTTAACCCGCTTATTGCTGTGTTTGCTGTTGCATACAACAAATTATGTATTGAAAAGGCGGTTATTAATTCAAACCTTTATGCCTGTAATATTCGTGGCCAATATCCTTCGATAAACTATAACAGCATTTTTAAAAAAAAGGTTTATCATGAAAACAATTATACTGTTTGCAGCGATTTTCTCCATCAGGCTGTTAGCAACTGCACAAACCCCCGAACTGGTTAAAAATATCAATACACAAGACCAGGGCACCGGCCTCAGCAGCGACAATGCTATTGTGGGTGGTAATTTTTACTTTGGCTCAGTAAAAAAACTCTGGAAAACAGATGGCACGCCAACAGGCACAGCAATGGTAAAAGATTTTACCGGTATTGGCGCAGTATCTGTTGCCCGGTTTGTGGCAACCGGCAACTATGTTTATTTTTCTGTTGATTTAAATGGCGGCTATCAATTGTGGCGGTCTGATGGAACAGAAACCGGCACAGTATTATTAAGAGATTTTGGGAGCAACGCTGTTTTGTTTCAAAGGGCAGCAGTTGGAAATACCGTTTTTTTTAACGCTACAGAAAGTGCCAC
>CAYRRL010000286.1:3055-4663 GCA_964426665.1 uncultured Ferruginibacter sp.
GATAAAAGATATATATGCTGGAGATGGATCTTCTAATCCGGATAAATTAATTGATATAAATGGAACTGTCTTTTTTGTTGCCGATGATGGAATACGCGGTCGTATTCTTTGGAAAAGCGATGGCACTGTTGCAGGAACTGTTATTTTAAAAGATATTAACCCCGGCACAGCCAATAGCAGCCCGGTTAGCATGAAGAATATTAATGGTGTTTTGTTTTTTTGCGCCACCACATCTACCGGCACGGGCCTATGGAAAAGCGATGGCACAGAAGCCGGGACTGTTTTAATTGCAGACCTTGATGCTGCCGTTAATACCTTTAGCCTAACAGGCGATATGGTGGCGGCGGGCGGCAAAGCCTATTTTACTGCCGACCTGCCATCTACAGGGAGAGAGCTGTGGGTGAGCGATGGCACAGAGGCAGGCACATCTATAGTAAAAGAAATTTATACCGGCACAACTGGTTCTTTTCCAGGTAATCTTACAGCCCTTGGCAACAAACTTTGCTTTACTGCGCAGGATGCACTTAACAGGCAGGTATGGATTACAGATGGTACCGATGCTGGAACAATCCCTTTGTTTGATGCATTGCCTAATTCAAGGAATGACAGCTATAATTATTTTGTTAATTGCAACGGCACTTTATATTTTTCAGCTACTACTGGTATTGCTTTTTCAGCAGAGCCTTATATAAGCGATGGCACAACAGCAGGCACAAGGCTCTTAAAAGATATTACTCCCGGCAGCAATGGCTGCGATGCAAGGGGCTACAAATATTTTAATGGCAAAACTTATTTTATCGCCAACACAACTGCAACTGGTTATGAGTTATGGAGCAGCGATGGCACAGAGGCAGGCACAACAATGCTGCCTGAAATTTATCCGGGAGTTAACAATGGTATTGGCGGTTCATATTTAATTGAGGGTGTTTTAAGCAACTGTTTTATTTTTTCAGGCAACCACCCAGATTACAGGGAAGAGCCTTACGCAAGCGATGGCACATTTGCCGGCACGCAATTGCTTAAAAACATACAAACAACCGGGCTGGGTTCTTTCCCATCCTACCTGGCAACAATTGGCAACAGGCTTTATTTCAGCGGCACGCTGCAGTTTAGCGATATTGAGCCCTGGTATTCTGACGGCACAACTGCCGGCACTCTGCTGTTGAAAGACCTTGAACCAACCGGCTACAGCAAGCCTTTTGAATTTACGAATATTGACAATACAAATTTTTATTTCCGCACGCTCAACAGCAGCAACTCCAGGGATATCTGGAAAAGCGATGGTACCAGTGCAGGCACAACAAAAATTGTAACAGGCATTTTGTCAGATAAAATACAAATAGCCAATAACATACTTTATTTCGCCAAAACGGATGCTAACGGGAACGAGTTGTGGAAATATGATGGCAGCACAGCGTCAATGGTAAAAAATATCAACGCGGGCAGCCTCAATAGTTTCCCTTCTAATTTTATTTCATTAAACAACCTGCTTTTCTTTTTTGCAGAAGATGGCACTAACGGCAATGAATTGTGGAAAAGCGATGGCACAGAAGCAGGCACACAACTGGTATCAGATATTAACCCCGGTACAGCAGGTTCTGGTACTTA
>CAYRRL010000287.1:0-4646 GCA_964426665.1 uncultured Ferruginibacter sp.
GCTTGCCATCCCGACAAAACGGCCCGGCCTGTTCATTTTAAATGGACAGGCTTTTTTGTTTTAAATAGTTATTTTGCCAGCAAATTATTTTCATAGCTTCATCATGGAATTTACCATGACCGGTTGCAAACGCTTACACCTGTACTTTTAAATTACAGGGTGCAATCAAAAGAATTTACCCGTATAACTCTCCCTGCATTTCTTCAAATCTTCCGGTTTTCCGGTAAAAACAATGCTTCCCCCGCCATCGCCAGCTTCGGGCCCAAGGTCAATCACCCAATCGGCGCTTTTGATAACATCGGTATTATGCTCAATCACTAAAATTGTATGCCCCTGCTCAATCAACGCATTAAAAGAAGCAAGCAATTTTTTTATGTCGTTGAAATGAAGCCCAGTTGTTGGTTCGTCAAAAATGAAAAGTACCTGCCCATTGGCTTTGCCTTTGCCAAGGAACGAAGCCAGCTTCACCCTTTGTGCCTCGCCACCGGATAAAGTATTGCTTGACTGCCCAAGTTTTACATAACCAAGGCCTACATTGCTTAATGGCTGAATTTTTTTTGCGACATCGGGCTCGCTCACAAAAAAATCAATCGCCTCATCCACGCTCATCTCCAGCACATCATAAATGTTTTTGTCCTTGTATGTAACTTCCAGCACTTCGTCTTTAAACTTTTTTCCGCCACAGGCTTCGCAGGTTAAATGCACGTCAGCCAAAAATTGCATCTCTACAATTTGCTCGCCTTCGCCGCTGCAGGTTTCACACCTGCCGCCTTCCACATTAAATGAAAAGTGCTTTGGCTGAAAGCCACGTATTTTGCTTAACGGCTGCTGGCTGAACAGTTCCCTGATTTCATCATATGCCTTTATATAAGTAACAGGGTTGCTCCTTGAAGATTTACCAATCGGGTTTTGGTCAACCATTTCAATTTGTGAAATAGCATCCACATCTCCCGTAATAGCTTTGTGGAGCCCTGCTTTGTCAACGCCCTCACCTTTTATTTTTTGCAAAGCAGGATATAGTATTTGCTTAACCAATGTTGTTTTGCCGCTGCCGCTTACGCCACTCACCACACACAACACACCCAAAGGGAATTCAACAGAAATATTTTTTAAGTTGTTTTGCCTAGCCCCTTCTACTTTAATACTGCGTTTCCATTTGCGCACAGTTTTAGGCGGCTCTATTTTTAATTTGCCAGATAAATATTTCCCGGTAAGGCTTTTATCATTCGAAACTATTTCATCATAATTGCCTTCAGCCACCACTTCGCCACCCAAATGGCTTGCCAGCGGGCCCATGTCAATTATATGGTCCGCTTCCCTCATCATCATTTCGTCATGCTCTACTACCACAACTGTGTTGCCCAAATCCCTTAACTCTTTCAGCACATGTATCAACCTTTCGGTATCACGGCTGTGCAGGCCAATGCTGGGCTCATCTAATATGTATAATGAATTTGTGAGGTTGCTCCCAAGGCTTCTTGTTAGTTGTATGCGCTGGCTTTCGCCGCCGCTTAATGAGTTGGCCAACCTGTTTAACGTTAAGTAACCAAGCCCTACATCTATTAATGTTTTTATCCTATGGTTTATTTCAAGCAAAATCCTTTTGGCAACCTGTTCATCATAATCACTCAATTTTAATTTGTCAAACCATTGCTGCAAATCTTTCACTGGCAAATTGCAAAGCTCACCAATATGTTTGCCTCCCACTTTTACATATAAAGCTTCTTTACGCAGGCGGTAGCCCTTACAATCAGTACACAACGCCCTGCCACGGTACCGGCTTAATAAAACACGGTATTGAACCTTGTATAAATTTTGTTCAACTTCTTTAAAGAAATCATTTATGCCTAATACGCTTCCATGCCCTTCCCACAACTGCTGCACCTGTTCTTCTGTCAAATCAATAATTGGTTTATGTATTGGGAAACCAAAGCTTTTTGATCCTTTTATAAATTGCTCACGCCACCAGCCCAGCTTCTCCCCTTTCCAGGGCGCCACTGCTTCTTCATACAGGCTCAGGTTTTTATTAGGTATTATCAAATCAGCATCCAACCCCAATATCTGCGAAAAGCCTTCGCATGTAGGGCAGGCGCCATAAGGGTTATTGAATGAAAATAAATTAGGCACAGGTTCTTCAAATTGCAACCCATCCAATTCAAACTTATTACTGAACTGCAATATCTTTTTGCCATTTATTTCAAGCATCATTTCACCATCGCCTTCATAAAAAGCTGTGCTTACAGAATCTGAAATCCGATGAATATCATCTTCGTCAAACCCGATAGCTATCGGGCCTTTAACAACCAGCCTATCAACCAACAGATACAATTTTTCAGGAAGCTCTTTGTCCTTTAATTCAAGCAAGTCTTCAATCCTGTTTGGTTCCAATGCACCATTTGCAGCAGGCGACGCCGTTCTTGAAAAGCCTTTTTGCAATAAAATATTCAGTTCTTCTTTTGTATTGCGTTTTGCATGTTTTTTAAATGGCACAATAATCAAAACCTTGTCGCCTTCCTTTAACTCCTTAATTGCTTTCACCACATCGCCCACATCATCTTTCTTTACTTCCCTACCACTAACAGGCGATATAGTTTTCCCCACACGTGCATATAGAAGCCGGAGGTAATCGTAAATTTCCGTCATGCTGCCCACAGTGCTTCTTGGTGTACGGGTAATAACTTTTTGTTCTATTGCAATAGCCGGGCACAACCCTTTAATATAATCAACATCTGGTTTGTTCATCCGCTGCATAAACTGCCTTGCATATGCACTAAGGCTTTCTGCATAGCGGCGCTGCCCTTCTGCAAATAATGTATCAATGGTTAAAGATGATTTGCCGGAGCCAGACACACCAGTAACCACTATCAGTTTATTTCGTGGTATCGTAACTGTTACATCCTTTAAATTATGCACCCTTGCGCCTTTTATTTTAATGCCTTCTGCTGCTGAAAGAGGAGGCCTAGCAATTGATTGTGATTTTTCTTTGATAGCCATAGTTGTAAATGCCTGTAAAAATATCCACTAAATGCGAGGAAAAATCGGAATTCCGAATTTCCGAATCGTAGTTCTACGATATCCACATTCGTAGTTGTTCTAAAACATCGAGTACAAGTGCCCGATTTTGTGTTTGAGAGTAAAAAAACGTTAAAAAAAATTTGGAGCGGTATAATTTCCCTCTACTTTAGCACTACCAATATCCGAAACACTTTGAAAAGCCGTTAGCACTCCAAAGCGCTCCACAGCTTCTTCACTTCGTCCGGTTTATTGGCCACTTATCCAAATCTATTCAAACCAAAAACCGCCTCATTATGAAGAGCCTGTCAAGCCTAACAGACCAACAACTTGTTCACCTTTACGTGGAAGGAAACACCGAAGCATTGTCAACTTTAGTTTCCCGTTACAAAGACAAAATCTACACTTCTATCTACCTGCTTGTTAAAGACAAGTATTTGGCAGAAGACCTTTTCCAGGACGTTTTCATCCGTATCATTGACACCCTCAATGGTGGCCGTTACACCGAAGAAGGAAAATTCCTTCCATGGGCTTTGCGCATTGCACACAATATGTGTGTTGACCATTTCCGCAAAGTAAAACGCAGCCCAAGCATTAAAACCAGCGATGACCGTGACATTTTTGAGGTGCTGAACTTTAATGAAGCCAGCCCCGAACAAAAAATGATGCAAAATCAAAGCCACGACCGCATCCGTAAAATGATTGACATGCTCCCCGAAGACCAAAGGGAAGTAATAATACTCCGCCATTACGCTGACCTTAGCTTTAAAGAAATTGCTGAATTGACAAAATGCAGCATCAACACAGCTTTAGGCAGGATGCGCTATGGCCTTATCAATATGCGTAAAATGATGGTTGAAAAACAAATTGCTTTATAATTAAAAATTAGTACCCGAAAAAGAAAACTCTACATTAATAATTACACTCACTGTAACCCCTCAATAACACTAAACCCTCCACTTTGTTGGAGGGTTTGTTATTTTATGACTAGCATTGTTCTTTAATTGGGCTGAACCCGATAGCTATCGGGTGGCGACGCTCCGTTCAAAGGCATATCATTATTGAATTTCTATTTTTTCTTTTCGTACGCTTCCAGGCCGCACTTCAACCAATCGGCAAATTCATTTGGGTCAGGTGTATAAAATTTTGTTTTCGTTAATGCAATTTCATCAGAGTTGATTATGGCATATTGCGGTTGTGATGTAGCCCTAAAATTTTCCGTTTGAAAAGTGGCCCATTTATCGCCAACGGTGATGATGCTTTTATCAATACCAACGCTTGTTTTAAAAACTGATTGCTCTGTTGCAGGTAATTTTGTTTTTTCATCCACATACAAACTCACTACTACAAACTTGTTACGCATAATACTGTCAACCTCTTTATCTGTCCATACCTTTTCTTCCATGCGCCGGCAATTAACACAGGCCCAGCCGGTAAAGTCAATCAGCAATGGTTTGTTTTCTGCCCTTGCCCGGGCTAATGCTTTTTCGTATTCATTATGCAACGGCTTGATGCCTTCTGTAATCAGCACATGATGGGAATACAAAGTATAAGATAAAGGCGGAGGGAAACCACTAAGCAAGCCCATTTTAGCATAACGGCTGTTGGTAAGCCCCGGCATTAAATACAAAGTA
>CAYRRL010000288.1:0-4642 GCA_964426665.1 uncultured Ferruginibacter sp.
GGAACCTGCTGATGGCAATTGCAAACAAGTTTGGCTATATATTGCTAAATACATCCAATAAAAGCGAACTGGCTACCGGCTATGGTACATTGTATGGCGATATGGCTGGCGGGCTTGGTGTATTGGGGGATTGTTATAAAATGCAGGTGTATGCTTTGGCAAATCATATCAACAGGGATAAAGAAATTATCCCTTCAAATATAATTACGAAAGCGCCTTCGGCAGAATTGCGGCCAGGGCAAAAAGATTCTGATTCCCTCCCCGATTATGCAGTGCTGGATAAAATTTTGTATCAATACATTGAAAGGCGGCAAGGCCCTAATGAGATAAAAGCGCAGGGTTTTGATGCAGCGCTTGTAGACCGGGTTTTAAAAATGGTGAATATCAATGAATACAAACGCAACCAGTTTTGCCCAATCATCCGTATTTCGCCGAAGGCATTTGGCGTGGGAAGGAGAGTGCCTATTGTAGGGAAATACCTTGGCTGATAGTTGGGCAAACTTACAATCCGGTAGCAGTTTTGCCCAAGTTGCTTTTTTATAAAATTCCTATTTAACACAAATTTTCTTTGCCATTGTTTTGCGGCAATGTTTTTGTAAATGCTTTGTTTGTATTTTGTGCAGACAAGCAATAATCATTTGATACTATAAACCAAACTTATGTTGCAAACAGCCGAAGACATACGCCTGCTGAATGAAAAGGTTATCAGCGCCGCTGGGTTTGTGAGCCGGATAAATGATGAGTTAAGCAAAGTAATTGTTGGCCAGCAGGGCATGATTGAAAGGCTGCTCATTGGGCTTTTAAGCAACGGGCATGTATTGCTGGAAGGCGTACCGGGCCTTGCCAAAACGCTGGCGATAAAATCGCTTTCGCAATCCATCCATGCAGGTTTCAGCAGGATACAATTCACGCCGGACTTATTGCCCGCAGATGTTATCGGCACTATGATTTACAATCAGGCGAAGAATGAGTTTTATGTCCGCAAAGGCCCCATTTTCTCCAATTTTATTTTGGCAGATGAAATTAACAGGGCGCCGGCAAAAGTACAGAGTGCCTTGCTGGAGGCTATGCAGGAAAGGCAGGTAACCATTGGCGACCACACCTACAAGCTGGAAGAGCCTTTTCTAGTATTGGCTACGCAAAACCCTATTGAACAGGAAGGAACCTATCCATTGCCGGAAGCACAGGTGGACAGGTTTATGCTGAAGGTGTTGATTGATTACCCATCAAAAAATGAAGAACAAATAATTATCCGGCAAAATACATTAGGGCTTTCATCGCCAGCTATCAACCCCGTTGCATCCAAAAGCGAAATACTTACAGCCAAAGAATTAGTAAGGCAGGTGTATATGGATGAAAAAGTGGAGAACTACATTTTAGACATTGTATTTGCAACACGTTTCCCTGAAAAATACAATTTGCCAAAATTGAAACCTGTAATTGGGTTTGGTGGCTCGCCAAGGGCAAGCATCAATTTAGCACTGGCTTCAAAAGCATATGCATTTTTAAACAAACGCGGTTATGTAATACCTGAAGATGTACGAAGCATTTGCAAAGATGTATTGCGCCACCGCATAGGGTTAACTTATGAAGCGGAAGCAGAGAGTATAAATGTTGAACAGGTAATTAATGAAATACTCAGGGTGATTAATGTCCCGTAAAAGCCGTTTCTGGTTTCTTGTTTTTTACAATTCATGCAGCCTGCTCTTTTGTATGGTTGTATTAAACTTATCGAAGAAGAAAATAAAATTAATTGCAACAAGGGGCTAATAACAGGAACGGCAACGAGAAACGTATTTAAATGCTGACAACAGAAGCCATATTAAAAAAAGTAAGGGAGCTTGAAATAAAAAGCAAGAAGCTAACTACGCACCTTTTCACTGGCGAATACCATTCTGCTTTTAAAGGGAAAGGAATGAGCTTCAGGGAAGTAAGGGAATATTATCCTGGTGATGATACAAGGTTTATTGACTGGAATGTAAGCGCCAGGTTCAGCCATCCATTTAGTAAAGTGTTTGAAGAAGAAAGGGAGCTGACAGTTTTTTTGCTGGTTGATATAAGCAACAGCAATTTATTTGGCACTGTTGGCAGCCGGAAAAAAGATTTGATAACAGAAATTGGCGCTGTGCTTACATTCAGTGCTATCAGCAATAACGATAAAGTAGGTGCCATTTTCTTCAGCGATAAAATTGAAAAATACATTGCGCCAAAGAAAGGCAGGCAACATGCTTTGTATATTGTAAGGGAATTGTTAAGCGTGGAGCCAAAGGGCAAAAGCACCAGAATGGAAGATGCCATACGCTTCTTTAATAAAACATGCAGGCAAAAAAGCATTGCTTTTGTGCTAAGCGATTTTACGGACGTGGAATACGAAAGCGATTTAAAGGTAATAAGCGGCAGGCATGATGTAATTGGAGTACGGATTTATGATAAAATGGATGCTTATTTGCCAGATGCAGGGCTTATGCAAATAGAGGATTTGGAAACAGGAAGTAAGAGATGGGTTGACAGCAGCGATAAGCTGGCGCAATACAATTACCACCAGCATTTTTTAAAGCAAAACGATTTGTGCAAAAACTACTTTAAAAAAGCTGGCGCAGACTTGTTGCACATACGCACAGGGGAAGATTATGTAAAAGTGCTGCAGCAATTTTTTATTAAACGAAGCTGAAGGAAAAGGATAATAGATAATGGCGTTACCTAAAAAAAAAATAGCATGGGCCTTTATTTTTTGCCTCAGCAGCTTTATGGCCGCAGCACAGCCTTCTCTTAAAACCGATATTGATAATACCAGCATTATTATCGGCGAACAGATTAAACTCAGGATATCTGCAACAATTCCCCGGCAGGATTTTTTTGTGAAGTGGGCTGAAATACCTGATACCTTGCCGCATATTGAAATAGTTGAAAAATCAAAGATTGATTCTTCATTTACTAACCAAAAACTTACAGGGCTTTCGCAAACAATTACGGTTACAAGTTTTGACTCAGGCAAATGGTTGTTGCCTTCTTTTAATATTGATTTTAACCCTGTGGATGGGAGCCAGCCGTACAATCTGTATACAGATTCTTTTTCTGTTAATGTAACCTATCAGCCTGATAGCACAAGCGTACTAAGGGACATTAAGGCAATCCGTGAAGCAAAGCCTTTTTCTCTTTATCAGTTACTATTATTAATAACACTGGCTGGCCTCGTGTTTTTATTGCTGCTTGCATGGGTGTTGTATGCTGTTATAAAAAAACGGCAAAATAAAAAAGCTGTATCAGCAAAACCGGCGTCAGCTTACCAGTATGCTATGCTGCAAATGGAAAAGTTAAAGCAGATAAATACAAGGGAAGCAACAGGCGCCAAAGCATTCTATTCTGGGTTGAGCGAAGTTATAAAGCAATACCTGTCATCAAGGCAGGGGCAGCATTTTATAAGCAGCACTACAAGGGAAGTATTGCTGGCGCTGAACCAGAAAAAACTGCCCGGCGAAATGCTGGCAAAAATATCGGTGGCACTGAACCGGGGCGATGCTGCTAAGTTTGCTAAATTTTTGCCAACTGAAGAGGAAGGCAAGGAAAGCTGGGTATCAATAAAGGAAACTATTGATTTTATAGAAGCATTGTATAACAAAGAAGAGCAAAGTGCTGGTTGATTATTTTCAACATATCTATTTTGGTGCGCCGCTTTTTTTGTGGCTTGGGTTACTGCTTCCAGTGATGGCAGTTTGGCATGCAGGAAACAACACCGGGCTGCAGGCAGCGATGAAAGTGCCTTCTTCAAAAAGTTTCAGGCGGCTCAGAAACTGGCGTGTTGCTTTCAGGCATATGCCGTTTGTATTGCGAATGCTGGCTATGGCATGTATAATTGTTGCCTTGGCACGGCCACAAACAAAAAGCGAGCAGCAACAGGCAGAGGGTGAAGGGATTGATATTGTGCTGTGCCTTGACGTTAGCGGCAGCATGACGGCACAGGACTTTAAGCCCAACCGGATGGAAGCGGCAAAAAATGTAGCGGCAGATTTTATTGAACGCCGGCCCACCGACAGGATTGCTATTGTAATTTTTTCGGGTGAAAGCTTTACGCAATGCCCGGTAACAACCGACAAGGCAATGCTTTTGTCGGCAGTGGCTTCCATACACAATGGTTTGTTGAAAGACGGCACTTCTATTGGCGATGGGCTTGCCACCAGTGTCGACAGGCTACGCAGCAGCAAATCGAAAAGCAGGATAGTAATATTGCTGACAGATGGCGAAAACAATGGCGGGCTGATTGGCCCCGACAACGCAAAAGAAATTGCAAAAGCATTCGGCATAAAAGTTTATACTGTCGGCGTGGGCACAGAAGGCATGGCGCCTTTTCCTGTGGCAACGCCACAGGGCACAGTAATGCAGGAACAAAAAGTAACTATTGATGAGAAACTGCTTACAGCTATTGCCAATGAAACCGGCGGCAAATATTTCAGGGCGAAAGACAACTTAAGCCTGGAGAATATTTACAAAGAAATTGATGGGCTTGAAAAATCAAAAGTCGAGATTGCTTCACTTACAAGGTACAATGAAAAATTTTTCCCATTTGTAATGGCTGCATTGCTGCTGCTGCTGCTGGAGGTTGTATTGAAGTTTACGGTGTTAAAAAAATTCCCATAAAGGAATT
>CAYRRL010000289.1:0-4642 GCA_964426665.1 uncultured Ferruginibacter sp.
CGTAGTAAATCAAACTCTGCTATTTGTCCATTTCTCTTAACAGGATTGTTTATGTTTTTTCAGGCAAGTCTTTAGCCACCTGTTCTTTCGTTCTTCTCAAAATAAACGGGTATAGCAGCTTGCGCAAATGTTCTTTTTGTTCCTGTTCGCCAAATTTGTCTATAGGTGTTGCAAATTCATTCCTGAAAAATTCCATGCTGCCCAGTAAGCCCGGGTTAAGGAAATTCATTTGTGCAAAAATGTCGAACGTATTATTCTGCAGGGGTGTACCGCTCATGCACACACGGTTTTTGCCATTTAGCAAACCTGCGGCCCTTGTAACTTTTGAGGCCGGGTTTTTTATCGCCTGGCTTTCATCTAAAATGATATAATCATAATCAATCTTCATCAGTACCTGTATATCGCTGCGCAAAGTGCCGTAAGTAGTGATAATGACATTAGCAGATTGCAACTGCTCCACATCCCTTGTGCGCAAACTGCCATGGTGTATTTGCCATGTAAGTGCTGGCGTGAATTTTTTTATTTCGTTTTCCCAGTTATAAATCAAAGTGGTTGGGCAAATAACAATTGCTTTAAGCCCGTTATTTGTTTCACGGTAATGCTGCAGCATAGTGAGCGCCTGCACAGTTTTGCCCAAACCCATGTCATCAGCTAAAATACCGCCCCAGCCCACATCGTTCAAATAACCAAGCCATTGGTAGCCTGCTGTCTGGTAAGGGCGCAATACGTCTTTCAGTTCTGATGGCGGTTGTATATCTGGTATATTTTTAAACTCCCTCAGCCTTTCAAATTTTTCATCAAGGTTAAAGCTCAGTTCGCTTACATCCCGGTTTTCATACAATTCGTCAATAACACTCATGTGGTATTTCGACAAACGGAGTTTGTCTGTCCTTCCATCGCCTACTTTGAATAAAAGTGAATAGCGCTGCAGCCACTCATCAGGCAATATGCCCAGCGTGCCATCGCCCAATTGCACAAAAGATTGTTTTGCCGACAGGGCCTTTTTAATATCTGAAATGCCAACACGCTGCCCTTCAAAATCAATTTCCACTTTTGCATCAAACCAATCGAGCCCGCTGCTAACATGTATGTGTGTGCTGGGCCTTGCAGTATTGAAACGGAAATTGCGCAATGCTTCAAAACCATACACCTGCACTTTGGCTTCTTTCATTGCATCCACAAACAAAAAGAACCAGTTGTTCCTTAACACATCCACGCCTTTTAAAATAAGGCTGTTGCCCTCCTGTGGTTTTATAAAATGGGAGTGCAGCGCTTCAAGTGAAGCGATAAATTTTTGCTCCGCTTCTTTATTGCGGTGAATGACAAGTATCTTGTCGCCTTCAGGCAAAATGATTGTTTCTTTATCGTTTGCCTTTGTTTCAAACCCTTTGTAACTAAATACAGGCTGAAACACCAAATACTCCCCTTTTTCCTGCAACAATAATTTTACTTCCGGCTCGCCGCTTTTTACTTCTTTTACAAGCGATTTGTCAAACTCAACATTATAATCCCTTGTAAGCGGCATAATGGTGCGTTGCATTTGCTGCGCCCAATTGTCTTTGCTTAATTTTATACCGCCGCTTTTCAAAAATTTTTCTGCCTGCAATGAATCTTCAGGCTTTTGCCATAAGTAGAAAACATGGTTGTATAAAAATAAAATGCTGCTGTTGCATTCATTGTCTGCTACCGGCTGCTCTGCACCGTTTATTTTAAAGCGGCATTGGAGTTCAAAGCCTTCGCCCTGTGCAGTAATTTTAAATTGCGGCGACAAGAATGTATCGCTAAGGCTTACTTCCTTTAAGTTTTCCGTTTTAAATAATTTCTTTTCGGGCAAATAATAAATGCTTTCGTTGCTGGCCTGTTCCTCAAATAATTTTTTCAGTTTTGGGTGCAGGTACTCGGCCATCAGCGATTTCGTTTCTTCAGGCAAATCGTCGCCATCAGTATGGATGATATTTTCCCAAATACCGCTGAAGGGGGAATTACGGTTAAGGTATTTATTAATTTCAGAGCCCTGCAGTTTTCGTACCTGCTGCAGCAGCATTTTGTCGTCTTCGCTAAAAGGTTCTGTATTTACATATTTTGTAAGGTCAATTTTTTCGGCCTTGCCAACCAGTTTTTTATTGCTGCTGTTATAATCGCCCTGTACAGCATCCACAGAAAAATAAGGGAAACTGCTGCTGTTGAAATTAAAAACAATCCCAAGTTTTTTTGCAGGCAACGCCTCTTCTTCTACTGCCGTTTCGGGCACAGCTGCTTTAGCAGCAGCAGGCGTGCCTTCCATATAAGCAGGCTTGGCGACAGGCGCTGTTGGCGCTACCCTTTTTATGCTTGTATCAAGCACTTTCAAAAAAGGCTTGCCGTCTTTATAAATAAACTCAAACTTCCCTGTTAAATCATCGTCAAGGCTATAGCCGTATATCTGCAACAGTTTGTTTTTTTCTTTGTCCCAATTGCGGATGGAATCGAAATAATAAGGCCCGTTTTTATGGAACAGGTGCAGGAGCATTGCTGTTTTGTGAACGCATAAAGGGTGCTGTTCTTCTTCACATTTGCAGGACGTGTCAAAATTGCGTTCATCATTTTTTTGAACTACTACAGGCCAGGTTTCGTTTTCTGTTTGCACTATGCCTTCCACTCTTTCGTTTGCAGCATTGCCAATAGTTATTTTATTATTTGTAACAAGCTTTTCTGCTTCGTCATATATTTCATGAGATGAAAGCACTCTCATCACTTTTAAGTCTATATGTTTCATCTTGGCAATGGTATGCAACTGGTTGTACCGGATATTGCCGCCCCCAAGCATATTCTTGTCAATGAGCTCCTGCAATTGCAATAATGCAGCCGCTTCATGGCGGCAAATGTCGCCAAGGTTGTAAGGGCAGCTGCAACGGACAGACAAAGATTTAGAGTCGTTGTATTGCTGGATATTGACACGGTAATAAGTGCTGTAAGTGTCGTCTTTTACACGGAACACAGCTGAATTCATCAGCCCGTCGTGCTCAGCCAGTTCAACATAACCGGAAGCATGGATTTTTTTGCCCCTGCGGATAACTTCATCAGACCCGGTATTGTACACGTACTTAATTAAATGCGATAATGCCAAGCTATTTATTTTTTTGGGTTACTGTTTACAGGCTTTTATAAATCCCCGTTGAGAAAAAGCCAATTTGCAAAAGTAAAGGAAAATAACTGAGGGAAAGGGAAGAAATTGAAGGTTTTTAGGCATGGGGGCTAAAAGAAAAAAGAGTCGTGGGCGGGTGGGTGTGATGATACTTACATATTTATATTTCTCCCTTAATTAATTTTATTGTTTGTATTATTCAAGCATTGTTTTTGCAATTTATGCAGATACTAATTTCCCATCTTCAAACACACACAACACATTTGCCCCGTTATCGGTTAAACAATAACGTATATCTTTTTCCAATCCATAATTGCTGAGCCTATGGTAATGCGATGCGTTTTTTGTTTTCATAAAACCAAATAAATCGCTTTTTGCTTCGTTGTACATCGCTTCTGCCATAGCAGAAGCATCGCAGTTAATGGCGAAATTGTTTTTGATGCGGCTGATAACAGCGCCTGCAAACAATGTGTCTTCAATGTTCACACGGTCTTTCCATGCGGCACACCCTAATATCACGGGCTGGTTTTGTTTAATTAAATAGCCGCACACTGCAGATATATTAGGAAAAGAACCAGTGATAATGCCTTTTGCATTTTTATCAAGCGCCATATGCAGCAGCTTGGTGCCATTGGTTGTTGTAAGCACCAGCACTTTATCTTTTATAAATTCAGGGTAATATTCAAAGGGCGAATTCCCATGTTCAAGCCCTTCGGCCACTTTGCCGTCACGCTCGCCTGCTGTTATGCCTTCAATTTGTTTCCCAATCTTTATACATTCAGCCACGCTGTCAACAGGGATGATGTGCTTAGCTCCGTTATGCAATGCAGTAGCTATTGTAGATGTTGCCCTTAATACATCAATGATAACAACAATACTGCCGCTTACATCATACAGGTTAAGCAATGCCGGCGATAGGCAGGTATAAAGCGAAGGTTTTGTATTATCCATTTTTATCCGGTAAGTATTGCTTTCCATTTAGCCCCCTCCGCATATTCTTTTATACATTTGTTCCTCTTTAGCAATAGTTGTTCAAGGTATTTTTTTAAATAAAATTTATTCAACAGCTGGCCAACGATACCATATGGGCTTTCAAATTCCAGCACATCAATCATTATAGTGCCATTGATGGCTGCTTTAAAATGATGCTCGTGGTGAAAACTCTTAAAATCGCCCCGTATCATTTTATCCGTAAAATTCAATGGCTTTAGCATGGCTATAACCTTTGAAGTAAATTTTCTCTCTTTAAACAGGTGCCTGGCCTGCCAGATTACTGTTTCGCCTTCGTTGATAAGCCCGTTCATTTTGCCGCCAACAATTTTTTCATGCGTATGCGCTGTTGAAATTTTATGCAGGGTTACGCTCCGGCTTAAGTCAAACACCCTTTCCACCGGCGCAGCAATAAATGTGGTAAGATGAATAGAAGGCATTTTAATTGATAATTGTATAAATGATAAAGGGTAATTTTTAAGGTGTGAAAACTTTATTTTCCCTAAGGCACTTTGCTTCAATGGCATC
>CAYRRL010000290.1:0-4626 GCA_964426665.1 uncultured Ferruginibacter sp.
GCCAGAGTGGAGAGTATGATAGTGTAATTACAGAAATTGGCGGCACGGTTGGCGATATAGAAAGCCTGCCCTTTATAGAAGCAATCAGGCAGATGCAGTGGGAGATGGAAGACGAGGATTTTTTGGTAGTGCATTTAACATTGATACCATATTTAAAAGCGGCCAAGGAACTTAAAACAAAACCTACGCAGCACAGTGTAAAGCTGATGAGTGAAAATGGCGTGCACCCTGATATTATAGTTTGCCGCACAGAAAAATCACTGACAGCAGATTTGCGCAAGAAAATTGCTTTGTTCTGCAATGTAAAAACCGAAGCTGTGATAGAAGCAATGGATGCCAGCAGCATTTATGAAGTGCCGCTGAAAATGCTGCAGGAAGGATTGGACACAATTGTTTTAAAAAAGCTGCACATTAACGGCTACTCTGCGCCGCAGTTAAGCAAATGGAAAGAATTTTTAGACAAAGTAAAAAACCCAACTTCTAAAATCAATATCGGCCTTATTGGCAAATACATTGAATTGCAGGATGCTTATAAATCTATACTTGAAGCATTTGTTCATGCAGGCGCAGTTAATGAATGCAAAGTAAACATTGTAAACATACACAGCGAATTTATAACCGATGCCAATGTTGCTGAAAAACTTAACGGGCTTGATGGCTTGTTGGTGGCGCCTGGCTTTGGCATACGTGGGGTGGAAGGGAAAATTATTGCGGTGAAATACGCAAGGGAAAATAAACTGCCGTTCTTTGGCATTTGCCTTGGCATGCAAATGGCCGTCATTGAATTTGGCAGGAATGTGCTTGGCCTTGAAGGTGCCCATTCAACAGAAATGGATATGAATACGCCAAACCCGGTGATTGATTTGATGGAAGAACAAAAAAAGGTAACAGCCAAAGGCGGTACCATGCGATTAGGCAGTTACCCATGCGACATAAAACAAAACTCTTTGGCACATGCTGTTTACGGAAAAGATAAAATAACAGAACGCCACCGCCACCGCTGGGAATTTAATAATGCTTATCTTAAACAATATGAGGAAGCAGGCATGGACGCAAGCGGCAAAAACCCGGCAACAGGGTTGGTGGAAATTATTGAACTAAAAAACCATCCCTTCTTTATAGGCGTGCAATACCATCCCGAATTAAAAAGCACTGTGGAAAACCCACAGCCAATTTTTACAGCTTTTGTAAAAGCTGCCAAAGAATTTGCTGAAAGGAAAACCATGGCTGCCAACCCGCTGCTGCAAAGCGAAATGATTTAATGCTATTAACCGCAAGAGATGAAACATTATTTGCTTTCCCTTTTTATTGTATGCCTTGCTGTTTACAGCAACGCACAAACAACTGCCACTGAAAAAGAATATTCCATCAGCGGCGGCGTGGATATGGCGTATGCCATTGGCAACTTCAACAGCACTCACAGCCTCGGTTATGGCTTGTCTGCACAGGGGGAATATTTATTTTCAGACAATGCATCCCTTACGCTTAATGCAGGGTTTATGAGTTTTGCCACGAAAGCGGTGTATGATAGCCTGCCTATGGGCGTTGTGCGGCGTGAACAACCGGCATTTACTTTTGTGCCGCTTGTAATAGGTTGCAGGGTTTCTTACGAAAACACAGGTTATTACCTGCACCCGCAAGTTGGCATTGTGTTCATGAAAAGCAGGCCAGTTTCTGCTACTTATACTCTTAGCGGCGGCATTCAAACTTCCAAACATGCCGACTTTTCCCTGCGGTACCAGGCTATTATCAATAAGGGCGTAATCGCTTCTTTTTTTGCGCTTAGGGCAGCGTATATATTTTAAACAGCTTCAATAAAAAGTTAAATCATTTTTGTTTTCTTATCACGGCAATATTATTGCTGTTTGTTATTGCCTCTTCACCAAAGATGCCTTGCATGAAGTGATTGCTACACACTTTTCACTTTTTAAATTTAGCTGTTATGAAACAGGGCCAATTTTTGCCTGCATACCTCATGCTGTTTGGCATTGCCATCAGCACAGGTTGCAAAAAAGAAAACAGTGAAGCTGCTATTGCACCAAAAGAAGAAGCCTGCAAACCAGTAACTTTTTTATCAACTGCCACAGCCAATTACATAGTGTTGCTGAATGTAGTTTCGCAAAATGCCAGGTACTTGCCTGTTATTGCACAACAAAAAATTTCTTTGGTATTGCAACGCCATCGTATAGCCGCTTCCAGCATAAGCAACACATTTTATGGTGACGCCTGCGGTTTTGTGGCAAGGCTTAGCGCAACTGAAGCAAATATGCTTTCACAAGACAGCAGTGTCAGCAATGTAGAGTTTGACAGGGTAATAAAGCTCGGTACCAATTGCTTTGCAATTGTGTCTCCCGGCACAGCGCAATGGGGCGTACGGCTTACCGGCGCTGGCAATGGCGTTGGCAAAACAGTTTGGGTTATTGATACCGGTGTTGATTTTACTCACCCCGATTTAACGGTGGACAAACAACGCAGCCGCAATTTTGTAAATGCCCAGCAAACTGCAAACGATGATAACGGGCATGGCACTCATGTTGCCGGCATCATTGCAGCAATGAATAACAGCACAGGCACATTGGGTGTTGCTTCCGGCGCTGCAATAGTTTCTTTAAAAGTATTAAACAGCGAAGGGGAGGGCAATACAAGCTTTATACTGCAGGCGCTTAACTATATTGGCCAGCAGGCAAAGGCTGGCGATGTGGTGAATATGAGCCTGGGTACAGACACTGTTTCTGCCGTGCTCGACAATACTTTGAAAACTGTTGCTAATAAAGGTATTCTGTTTGCCATTGCGGCAGGCAACAGCAGCCAGCCTGCAAGGCTTAGTTCGCCTGCACGGGTAAACCATCCCAATGTATTTACTGTTTCTGCCATAGACAGCACCGGCAGGTTTGCCGGTTTTTCAAACTATGGCAATGATGTGGTGGACTACGCTGCGCCCGGCGTCCGCATTGTGTCCACATACAGCAATGGCCGTTACGCAAGGCTTAGCGGCACTTCAATGGCTGCGCCGCATGTAGCAGGCATATTATTATTAAATGGCACCAAGATAGTTGCAAAAGGAAGAGCAGGCCATGACCCTGATGGAATGTCCGATGCAATAGCGGGGGTTTATTAAAAAAGAAAGCCTCACATGAAATGTGAGGCTTTGTGGGAGTTGACGGGGTCGAACCGCCGACCCTCCCGATTGAAATCGGGATGCTCTAAACGAACTGAGCTAAACCCCAATAAGTTTTTCAACCATTTTTCTGCTCTTCCACTTTTTAATCTGTTTTTCCCTGGCGATGGCTTCATTCCTTATTGTAAATATTTCAGTATAAACAATTTCCCAGTCAGCCTTTCCTCCTGTAAATCCCTTATGATTTGTATTATGCTTCCTAAGGCGATTTCTTATGCCATCTCCTGTATAACCAATGTAGTATTTGTTCTTTAGTTTGGAAAATAAGATGTAAACAGTAAACTTCATAAAAAAACCCCACATTAATTTGTGAGGCTTTGTGGGAGTTGACGGGGTCGAACCGCCGACCCTCTGCTTGTAAGGCAGATGCTCTAAACCAACTGAGCTAAACTCCCTTTTTCCAAAATCGGAGTGCAAATATAGGGCAATAATATTTGCAACAAAATTTTTTAAAAAATTAATTCAACTGCACAGCAGGCAACCTGTAATTCTGTGCATCATACACAAACAATTCATCAATTTCAATTGTCCAGTATTTTCTTAGCGGCGATTCCTGTAAGTATTGGGAAATTTCTTTTTTGCCCCGTGCATTCATAATTATCCAGCACCGCTGCGTTTCCATGCTTACGGCATAGTATTCAATAATATTTTTTTCAATAAGGCTGTTGATGTAAATACGGTGGGGCGGCACAAAACTCATAAACTCGTCATCCATTTCAAAATGAATGGTAACCTGGTACTTGTTGCTCTGGTTGATGTTTATATTTTCCATGGCACGATATTGTTTTCCCATGCCTTATTATAAGGCGTGGTTATTTTAATGTAATTATCGGTATAGCCTTCCATCATACCGTTTTTATCAGCGCCTTCAAACAGCACTTTTCTTTCCTGGCCAATATGCTGGGTAATGAAATATTGCATTTTTTGATAACTCAAGTTACGCAATACTTTGTTTCTTTCATGCCGTATATTCATTGGCACTACAGGTTTTATTTCCAGCGCATGTGTGTTTGCCCTTTCAGAATATGTAAACACATGCAAATAACTTATATCAAGCGAATGAATAAAATCAAATGTTTCTTTAAAATCCTTCTCTGTTTCTCCCGGGAAGCCCACAATCACATCCACACCTACGCAGCAATGCGGCATAATGGTTTTAATAAGCCCAACCCTTTCTGCATACAATTCTTTTTTATAGCGCCGTTTCATAGCCGCTAATGTTTTGTTGCTGCCGCTTTGCAATGGTATGTGAAAGTGCGGCATAAACTTTTTGCTGTTGCTTACAAATTCAATAATATCATTTGTAAGCAAATTTGGCTCAATGGAAGAAATGCGGTAACGCTCAATCCCGCCAGCCTCATCCAGCTCTTTTATTAAATCAAAAAAGTTTTCTTCTTTCCTTTTGCCGCCATGCAGCCCTTTGCCAAAATCGCCGAGGTTAATGCCTG
>CAYRRL010000291.1:0-4623 GCA_964426665.1 uncultured Ferruginibacter sp.
AAATATTGGCAGGCGTGGAAGGGAAACCTGCTACAAGCGGCGTGTATGTGCCTGAAGCCTGCGAAAAAGTGTAAGTAGAAGACACCTGTGCCTCCAGCTTCAACCCGGAAACCATCAATAATAAAACTATAGCTGCTTTAAGGCTGTTGTAGATTTTTTGCATGCACTTTAATATTTAATGCCAGGCCATAGCTCAGGCAATAGTTATTATAAGAACGGATATAAATCGTTGCAATTAGTTAGCAGAGGATACTGGAAGCAGTGTTTTGATTGGGGATAACAGCCTCAAATTAGGAAAAATAAGGCAGAGATATTAAAAAATTAATGCGGCAATCCGGCTTTTTCTGCATAATTGTTGGTTATCAGGCAGAATTGTTATTTGAGCTATGGGTTGCCCCCCTTATTGACACCCCAATCGAAGCATGAATAATATCCGTGCAAAGACATAGAAAACGGGGCATAGTTGTATGCCCCGTTTTAAATATTAATGAAAATTCCCTACTCAAATACCAATTTTAAAACGTTCCGGTAGCTGCTGTTGTTGCCAGTAATTTCCAACTGATAAATTCCGTCTGCCAGCTTTTTGCCAAACTCAATATTTTGCAACCCATTGCCTCCTGCATGCATTAAAGTTTTTGCAAAAAACAACTCACCTACACTGTTGTATAATTTTACAAGATAACTGCCTGCCGTTACTTTATTGAATACAATATTTATTTTCCCATCTTTAACAGGATTGGGGTAAACCACAATAGAATCCTTGCTTTCCGTAACAGCAATAACTTTTGCCATTTGCTTCACCCGCAATTTTGCCTTTGGTACAATTACTATCCTGAACCTGTCTTTTGCATAACTGCCTGGTTCGGCAGTAACTGCAAATGGTATACTTGCAGTTCCTGTGTTTTCAATCCTTGTTTTTGTGCCGAGGAAATTATCTTCCAACACTGCTGCCAAGCCTTCAGGGATGCCGAGGCTTTCAGTAGCAATATCTAACTCATAGGCTTTTTGCCGCATGTTCCACATATAGTAGAAGATAGAATCTTTTACAATTAATGGCTTTCTTCTTTCAATAGCAACCTTGTTGTCTTTATTCAACAAGGCAAAATTTTCATTAGCATTTGTTGGTTTTATAGCATCCTCATCATCCACATAATTGCTGGATGTATTATTAAACATAACCAAATTGCCATCAGAAATTGCTCTTGAACCATCTGGTTCAATTGTGTATAAGGTTGCCCTCAATGATGATACTGGTATAATCGGAGCAAGAGGCCTAAACACATAACTGTTGCTATAAACTATTGTGTCTTTATCATTTTCCTCTATTGTAACATATCCGCCTGCATTTGCATTTACCATAAAGGCAGCGCTGGAAGGGATAAGCCCTGTATCGGAAATAGAGGAAGATCCAGTGCCTGTAACAATAGATTTGTCGTATTTGTTTGTTGCCGAGTTCCAGCTAAATGTAACGAATGCCCCAACCCCACTGCTGCCGTTAAGAGCAGGGTCCCACATATAATAAGCATTGTTGCCGCCTGTGCCGCCTATAAGGCCGCTCTTTGTAATTTTTTTAAAATTAATAGGTGCAGGGTATGGGTTGCCTACTACGATATAGCCGCCACCAGGGCTTGTAATTGATGGTTGCGAGCCGGTTTTAATAATACCCCTTGGCCTTAATGTTGTGTTATCTGCAACTGTGGACGGGTTTGAAAGTGGCAGGTTGATTGCCCTTGACCCTCTTACAAATAGCATCCAGCCCTGGTTGCTGGTTACTAATTCAGCTGTATTTGCCGGAAGGTAATTCCATCCTGTTGCAGTATATCCATATATAGAAGCGTTAAGCGGCCCCACATCATAACCATTACCGGGAGATCCGCCATTTCGCAAAGGCCCGCCTGTAATATGCGTACCATAGCCGGGCGATGGGTTTGATGACCATGTGCCGCCTGTGCTTTCCTGCCAAGCCTGATTGATAGTTAACGAGCCAGCTGAAGTTATTGGGGCTGTCATCAAACGCCATGCTCTTCTTGCCGGAATGTAACGCTCTATCACAAAACGGCCTGTGCCGTTGTAAATAAACCCCGCAGTGCCTCCTACCTCCGATACCATTGCAGTCCGTGCAGGGCCAGATCCAATAGTAATGTCGCTGTTGTTCAACGAAAGATTGCCTGCTGTTGGCAATAAAGAAATATCAATGCGGAGATTGTTGTTTAGTGAAACGCCTGCACCTGTGTTGTTTACCTGCAAAGTATTCATGGCAGCAATTGTTCCCGGCCCGGGGAAGTTTTGCGCCGTAGCTGTTGTACCGTTCAATATTATTGTGCCATTATTAGTGAGTGTGCCATTATTGATAAAATCAGTAGACACAGCCAGGCTTCCTGTGCCATAGTTATTAATAGTTAATGAGGCTCCTGCGGCTATTTCTATTTTTCTGGCAACGGCAGCGGCCGATGAAATAACCGGCATATTGGGGGTTCCTGCTGGTATCACTACCTGAGTAGAGGCAATCGGCACCAAATCGCCGCACCAGTTCCCGGCGTTGTGCCAGTCAGCATCTTCATCGCCTTCCCATACTTTTTCATTTAGCTTTACTACAATAGTGCCTGTTGCCAAACAGCCGTTACTTAAAGTAAGTGATGCCTGGAAATTAAGGTCGGCGCCGGAAATAATTTGAGCTGCTGTAGGGTTTACAAAAATGCCGGATACATTAGTGCCAGCCACATAAGGCTGGGAATATGCGGCATCAAGGAACATGCTTGCAATATCTGCCCCTGGGCCTGTTGGCAACCAAGTATAGTTACTGGACGTGGCAGTGGTGCCGTACAATTTTATATTGTCCACAGCCACACCATCCACCCAGTTAGCCCTGTACCTGAAACGCAGTTTAAGATTTGATTGGTTTATTAGAGCGGGCAATGATAACGTTTGGTGAATGAACTGTGTTCCCGTTCCCTGGTCAAGTTGAAAGGCTGTTGTGTTTGCAATTGTAACAAAATTATCGGTTGAAATTTCCACTTTTATAGAGTCGAAGCCGGTTCCCCCATCTGTATAGTTCCCAAGATAACTATCGTAAAATATATCATACTCAAGCGTAAGGTTTGTAAAACCAATTGAACTAACGGCGTTAGTTAGCTGCAAAGAAGTATTAAGATTGGCGCCTGGTACATCTGAAACAGCCAGGGCAAATTTGTCTGTACCAAAACCGGAAGATATAGCCGGTTGCCATACACTGGTGTAAGTTGGCACAAATACACTTGACCTGTTGCGCCACTGCATATCAGCAATGGAAGCAGCAGGAGTGGCTGTTGTATTCACCACGCTAAATACGCCCAAACCACCGCTTTCAAAATCCTCATTGATTAAGTTTTTGGTTTCTGTACTGGAGCCGCCCTGCACATTAAGTCCTGCGCCCTGGCACACATACAATGGGCCCGGTGGGTTAAAGGTGATAGTGATATTAGCGTTGTAAGTTGCGGTAACTGCTATTCGTGGGCTTTCACATGCTGCCCCCAAAGTATTAAGTCCTGTTGCTGATACATAAAAAGTAGTGGTGGTGCTTATAGCAGGCGTGGTAAAACTTCCTGTGGGTGGATTGCCCCCATTAAATACAGACCCGGGTTGAATAGAGCCGCCTGAAGATACTGTGTACCACCTGAACCCAGTGGTGTTGATGTCTTCTCCAGTGGCGCCAAGCGTAAATGAAATGGCGCTGCTGCTGCATTGTGTTTGCCCGGAAACAGAACCAATACGGGCATTGCATCTTGATGTAACAGTGAAAAGATAATCTTCTGTTTCTCCATTGTACATAGCACCGCATGGTGTAAGCATGGAATCCGGCGCAAACAAATCATCTATATAATTATAACTGCGTATCCTGATTTTATAATTTCCTACAGCCGTGCCTATGGGAATTTGAAAACCAAAGGTGGTGTTGCCGGTATGCACATCCCCCAAATAATAAACACATTCAGATGGCGATGCAAAAAACCCGTCATTATTCCAGTCAACCCATGCGGCAAGCTTGGCCCTTGAAGAAGTGGATACATACACGTTCACGCCTTCACCTTGTTCCTGCTGTGCTTTTGTGGCAAGCCCTGTGTAATTTGAATAGCCGCTTACAAGCCCTGCAGCTGTGATGTTAGCAGGGGGCACAACAGGTGTTCCGATAAATGCTACCTGGTTGATATAGTAAAAAGCGCTGTTTGGTGTTGATGTAGGAGCTGTGTTACAGGTTTTTGCAACAATGGTAATTTTATAATCTTCTGCCTCGCCTGTGCCGCTTACACATGGGTCAGCTACTGCCGAAGCCCTTTTATCCGCAATCATTCTCATTCTATGATCTCCTAAAGGAGCATCAGGTGGTATATTTAATGGAAAAATATAAGTACCACTTGATGGTGTAGCAAATGCATCAAAAAATTCAGTGTTCACATCAAAGACACCATCATTATTCCAATCTATATAGAAAGTTTCGTAAACATCATTGGGCCCGCCAGTACCCCTGACTATCGCTGCAGTTATTCTTAAAACAGTGCCTGCCGCAACAGTAACCTGCCCGCCTGCAGATGCATAATAGTTGGTATAACCAGGGCTTGTCCAACCGGTAGTAAGATTGCTGATATT
>CAYRRL010000292.1:0-4618 GCA_964426665.1 uncultured Ferruginibacter sp.
AAGGATTGAAAATTTGCTGAAAGCAGATGCAGCCACAGGAAAGCAACTGGACGACATCAATGCACAAATAGATGTGGTAAAAAAACAAATGAATGTTACCAGCCAGCAGTTAAATGTGAAGCGCAGCAATATAAACACACAGAACAGAAGCGTGCTGAGCGAAACAAACCCATTGCAAAAAAGAGTGGCGATACTAAAAGACCAGGAAAAAAGGGCATCAATCATTAACCCAATATCAGGCACCGTCATTACAAAGTACGCGGAAGCGGGGGAAATAACAACTGCCGGCAAAGCAATATACAAAGTGTCGGACCTTTCGTCGCTTGCGTTAAGGGCATATATCACAAGCACGCAGCTATCACAAATAAAATTAAACCAGCCGGTAAAAGTATTTGTTGACAGCAGCGCTGATGCATACAAAGAATACAGCGGCACTGTTTACTGGGTATCAGACAAAGCGGAGTTTACGCCAAAAACAATCCAAACAAAAGAAGAAAGAGCAAACCTGGTGTATGCAGTAAAAATAAGAGTGAAGAATGACGGCTTTTTAAAGATTGGCATGTATGGGGAAGTAAAACTTAAATAATGAGCGCTGTATCAGTAAACAATATCACAAAAACATACGGCAAGAAAAAAGACACAGTGGTTGCGCTGCAGGGTATTTCTTTTGATGTGCAGCAGGGCGAACTGTTCGGTATTATTGGCCCAGACGGCGCCGGCAAAACTTCTTTGTTCAGGATACTGGCAACATTATTATTAGCCGACAGCGGCAATGCAACAGTAGATGGCTGCGATGTAGTAAAAGATTATAAAGAAATAAGAAAGCGTGTTGGCTACATGCCGGGCAAGTTTTCTTTGTACCAGGATTTAACTGTACAGGAGAACCTTGATTTTTTCGCCACCATTTTTAATACCAGCATTGAAGAGAATTACGATTTGGTGAAAGATATCTATTCTCAAATAGAACCATTTAAAGACAGAAGGGCCGGCAAACTTTCCGGCGGCATGAAACAAAAGCTGGCGCTGAGCTGTGCATTGATACACCGCCCCGCTGTTTTGTTTTTGGATGAACCTACAACAGGCGTTGATGCAGTGTCGAGAAAAGAATTTTGGGAAATGCTGAAACGCCTGAAAGAACAGGGCATTACTATTTTGGTTTCCACGCCATACATGGATGAAGCAAGCTTGTGCGACAGGGTTGTGCTGATGCAAACTGGCAAAATACTTTCCATTGATACTCCGGGCGGCATTGTAAGCAATTTTGGCAAACCGCTATGGGCTGCCCGTTCCGGCAACATGCTGCACTTATTAAATGATTTAAAGAAAATGGAAGAAGTTGATAATGCCTACCCCTCGGGCACTTACCACCATGTGGTAATGAAAGCAGGGAGCGGCAGCAATCAATTGCAACAGCTAAGCACAAGCAACAGCGGCCTGGAAATAAAGGAAATAAAACCGGGCATCGAAGATTGTTTTATAGAATTAATGAGGGATTAATGAACAACGGAAAAATTATAACGGCAGATAAACTCACCAAGCGCTTCGGCGATTTTGTCGCCGTGAATGAAATATCATTTGAAGTAAGCAAAGGGGAAATATTTGGTTTCCTCGGCGCCAATGGCGCAGGCAAAACAACAGCCATGAGAATGTTGTGCGGTTTATCCATGCCATCATCAGGCAAAGCAACCGTGGCCGGTTTTGATGTATTTAAAGAAAATGAAAAAATAAAACAGAACATTGGCTACATGAGCCAGAAGTTTTCTTTGTACGAAGACCTTACAGTAAAAGAAAACATGCGCTTTTACGGAGGCATTTATGGAAAGAGCAATTCATTTATAAAAGACAAAACTGCTTTTGTGCTAAAGCACCTTCACTTAGAGAAGGAAGCAAACAAATTAGTAAAATCGCTGCCATTAGGATGGAAACAAAAACTTGCTTTTTCCGTGGCTATTTTCCATGAACCGGTAATTGTTTTTCTTGACGAGCCAACCGGCGGCGTTGACCCCGTTACAAGGCGTGAATTCTGGAATATGATTTACCAGGCAGCGGAAAATGGCATCACCATTTTTGTTACAACACACTATATGGATGAAGCAGAATATTGCAACCGCGTAAGCATTATGGTGGATGGAAGAATTGAAGCACTTGATACACCCTTACAATTAAAAAAGAATTATGAAGCTGGCAGCATGGATGCTGTCTTCCTGAAATTGGCAAGGAAAGCAGTAAGGGCAGCAGATTAAAAATATTTCAATGAAACAATTTATCTCTTTTGTAAAAAAAGAATTCTACCATATCTGGAGGGACAAGAAGACAATGTTCATTCTTTTAGGGATGCCAATTGTTCAAATTATCATTTTTGGCTTTGCCCTCACTAACGAAGTAAAGAATGCAAAGATTGCCATACTTGACAATTCAAAAGATGCATCCACAACTGCTTTAATACAGCAACTGAATTCGAGCCGCTATTTTGATGTGCAGCAAAACCTTCATTCGTACAAAGAAATAGAAACAGCATTCCACTCTGGAAAAATAAAACTGGCTGTTGTATTCCCTGATCATTTTGCAGAAGATTTGCGGCACATGAACAAAGCGCAGGTACAGTTAATTGCAGATGCATCAGACCCCAATGTGGCAAACACATTAACCAACTACGCCACAGCCATTATAATGGATTACCAACACCGCATAACGCAGGGGCGGAAGCTTCCGTACACTATCGCCACTGAATTGAGGATGCTGTACAACCCACAATTAAAAGGCGCTTACAATTTTGTGCCTGGGGTAATGGCGATGGTGCTGTTGCTTGTGTGCACTATGATGACGGCCATTACAATTGTAAAAGAAAAAGAAACAGGCACTATGGAAATAATGCTGGTATCGCCAATGAAACCGCAGCTTGTAGTATTTGCAAAAGCAGTGCCTTATCTGTTATTGTCTATAATAAATATTTCAAGCATTCTTTTGCTTAGTGTGTTTGTGCTGGAAGTTCCAATTAATGGCAATTTGTTTTTATTGGTGTCCGAAAGCATTTTGTTTACGCTTGTATCGCTTTCGCTTGGGCTGCTTATTTCTGCAGGTGCCGCATCGCAGCAAACAGCTATGTTTATTTCATTGGTTGCGTTATTCCTTCCCACTGTAATGCTGAGCGGCTTTATGTTCCCGATAGAAAACATGCCATTGCCGTTAAGAACCATCTCCAATATTGTTCCTGCAAAATGGTATTACATCATTGTACGGTCGGTAATGATAAAAGGCACAGGCTTGATGGGCGTGTGGAAAGAAACATTGGTATTGGCAGGCATGATGTGCTTTTTCCTGGCACTGGCAATCAAGAAATTTAAAATCAGGCTGGCATGAGGACATTAAAATTCATCCTGCAAAAAGAGTTCCGGCAAATATTCCGTGACCCTTCTATCATACGGCTCATTTTTATAATGCCCGTTATACAGCTTGTTATTTTGCCATGGGCAGCAGATTATGAAATGAAGAATATTAAACTGAGCGTTGCAGATAAAGACCATTCAAATTATTCACGCAAGCTGGTTTCAAAAATCACATCATCAGGCTATTTTATTCTTAACGATTACTCGTCTTCTTTCAATCAGTCATTCGCAGAAATTGAAAACGGCCATTCGGATATTATTTTAGAAATACCGCCTTCGTTTGAAAAAGATCTGGTGAAAGAAGGCGAAGCCAAATTGTTTATTGCAGGCAATGCTATCAACGGTGTAAAAGCAAACCTCGGCAGTGCATACCTCCGCAGCATTATACAGGATTACAACCAGCAAGTGCGGTTGGAATGGATACAAATGCCACGGTTCAGCCCCGATACTCAAATTGAAGTGGTTTCATCTAACTGGTACAACCCTTTGCTTAACTACAAGTACTTTATGGTGCCCGGCATATTAGTAATCCTGCTCACAATGATTGGCTCTAACCTTACTGCATTAAACATTGTGAGGGAAAAAGAAATTGGGACGATAGAGCAAATCAACGTTACGCCCATTCGCAAGCACCATTTTATTTTGGGCAAGCTTATCCCTTTCTGGATTCTTGGCTTGTTTGTTTTGTCGCTTGGCTTTTTAATTGCAAGGCTGGTATATGGCATTGTGCCTGTTGGCAATTTTGCCACTATTTATATTTTTGCTGCGGTGTATTTGCTGGCAGTGCTTGGGCTTGGTTTATTAATATCCACTTATGCCGCCACACAGCAGCAGGCAATGCTTATTTCTTTTTTTATAATGATGATTTGTATTTTACTGGGTGGCTTATATACTTCCATCGACAGCATGCCTGAGTGGGCGCAATGGATTACCAGGTTTAACCCCGTTTCTTATTTTATCGAAGTAATGAGGATGGTGGTATTGAAGGGAAGCAGGCTTTCAGATATCCGGCAACAATTGACGATAATGCTTGGTTTTGCTGTTGTGTTAAATGGGTGGGCTGTTATCAGCTACCGCAAACGGTCTTAAACGAACACCTGATTTTGAGGTGTCAGGCTTTCCTTACACGCCCCGGGTTATTTTTTAAAAAATCTTCCCAGCCTTTTGAACCGGTAGCTACCGGTTTAGTTTTGCCTGCAGGCAAAGCATTGTTGCCCTGGAAATAATGGCAT